>NZ_JALHBK010000026.1:0-128205 GCF_031570565.1 Nonomuraea sp. 3-1Str | reverse complement strand
CACCGCCGCCGCGGCGCGCCGCTGGTCGGCCCGGATCGCCCCGGCCCGGGCCGCGCTCGCGGGCGCGGTGGCGGACCTGGTGCACGGCTCGGCCGACCTGGCCGCGTACGGCGCGGAGGGCCGCGCGCTCGCGACGGCCCTCGACGCGGACGGCGCCCTGGCCGCCCTCGAACGCCGCCAGGCCCGCGTCCACGCCCTCGCCCTGGCCGGGGGCACCCTCGTGCAGGGGCTGACCGTGGCGGCCATCGTCCTGCTCGCCCAGGGCGCCGGCGCCGGGAGCGTCGCCACGGCCGTGCTGGCGCTGACGGCGCTGGTGTCGTTCGAGCCGGTCCTGCCGCTGGCGGCGGCGGGCGAGCGCATGGCGGGCATCACGGCCGCGCTGAAGCGGCTGAAGGAGGTCCGCTCGGCCCCGCCCGCCGTCGCCGAGCCGCCCTCCCCCGCCCCCGTGCCCGCGCCGCCGTACACGGTCGAGGTCGAGGACCTCGTCGTACGGCACGGCGACGCCGCGCGGCCCGCGGTCGACGGCGTGTCCCTGACGCTGACGCCCGGCCGGCGGGTGGCGCTCGTCGGCCCCAGCGGGGCCGGCAAGAGCAGTCTGCTGTCGGCGCTGATGCGCCTGGTCGAGCCCGAGGCGGGCCGGGTGCTGGTCAACGGCGCCGACGTGCGGGGCATGGCGCCGGACGACGTCCGCGCGCTGATGACCGGCCTCACCCAGGACCCGTACGTCTTCCAGGCCAGTCTGCGCGACAACCTGCGCCTGGCCGGTCCCGAGGCCGGCGAGGAGGAGCTGGCCGCGGCCGTGCGCGAGGCGCGGCTGGAGCAGTGGGCCGAGCGGACCGGCTGGGACGTCCAGCTCGGCGAGGACGGCCGGACGGTGTCCGGCGGTCAGCTCCAGCGGCTGGCCCTGGCCCGGGCCCTGCTGTACGACCCGCCGGTGCTGCTGCTGGACGAGCCGGCCGAGGCGCTGGACGAGGACACGGCCGACCGGCTCATGGCGGACCTGCTCGACGCCACCCGGGGCCGCACCACGCTGCTCGTCACCCACCGGCTGCACGGGCTGGAGGACGTGGACGAGATCGTGGTGCTGGAGGACGGCCGGGTCGTCCAGCGCGGGACCCACGCCACGCTGGTGGCCGAGCCCGGCTACTACCGCGACCTGTGGGAGTCCGAGGCCCTCACCCGCTCCCGCTAGCGCGTCCCCCGGCACGGCGCCGCCGTGCCGGGGGAGGCGATCAGGCGACGAGCTGCTTGTCGGCCTGCTGCTGGATCAGGTCCTTGTCGGTGATGACCACCGCGTCGGGGATCGCGTCGGGCAGGTCGTCCTCCAGACGGCGGACCGGCCGGTAACGCGCGGCCGCCAGGCCGATCAGCACCGTCACCGCCCCGGCGACGACGGTGAGCAGGGCGATGCCCCTGCCCTGCGCGGCGCCGGCGATGGGGTCGAAGACGTGCTCGACCAGCGGTCCGGCCAGCAGGAAGCCGAGCGGGACCATGGCCCAGCTGAGCATCAGGTTGGTGGCGATGACCCGGCCCTGCAGGTCGAGCCCGACCTTCTGCTGCACGATGGAGAACCAGTGCGTGTTCAGGAACGCGGTGAGCAGCCCGACGCAGAACAGCCCGATCGCGGGCAGCGCCGGGTGCGGCGCGATCCCGATGACGGCGAAGGCGAAGCCCAGGGCGATGAAGCTGCCGAGGATGCCGTGCGTGCGGCGCGCCAGGCCGCCGGTCACCGTCATGATCACGCTGCCGGTCAGGAGCCCGACGCCCGTCATCGAGAGCGCCACGCCCAGGCCGCCGGTGTCGGTGAGCTTGAGCAGCAGCGGCGTGGCCAGGACCTCGACCATGGCGAAGGGGAAGTTCAGGAACGAGGTGAACAGGATGATGGCCAGCAGCCCGTGCCTGCGGGAGATGTAGCGCCAGCCCCCGGTCACCTCCTGCCAGAACGACTCCTCCCGCTTCTTGAACAGCGTGTTCGGGAAGCGGACCGCCAGCGTCACGGTGACCGCGAAGGCGAAGGTGGACAGGTCGATCGTGACGATGCCGCGCATCCCGATGGCGGCCACCAGCGCGCCGCCCAGCAGCGGCGCCAGGACGGTCCCGGCGGCCTGTCCCAGCTGGGCCAGGCCGTTGGCTCTGCCGTAGTAGCGTTTGGGGACGAGCTGGGCCACGGCCGCCATGTAGGCGGGCTGGTGGAAGGCCGTCGAGACCGCGCCGACGGCGACGATGACGTAGACGTGCCAGAGTTCGAGGCCGCCCGTCCAGAGCAGGGCGGCCAGTGAGGCGGAGGCGACGCCCGCCGCCGAGTCCGCGGTGATCATGACGAGCCTGCGGTTCCAGCGGTCCGCCACCGCCCCCGCGATCGGCGCCAGCACGACGGCCGGCAGCATCGCCATGACCGAGACGACGGCGAACATCGAGATCGACTGCGTCTGCTGGTAGACCCACAGGCCCAGGCCGAACGTGGTCAGTCCGGTGCCGATCAGCGACACCAGCTGGCCGAAGGCCACCAGGAAGAACGTCTTCAGGCTGGCCTGCTGGACGCGCGGCAGGGGCGGCGGCGGTGGAGCGGGCCGGTCCGCGTCGTCGAGGATCTCGGCCAGCTCGGGCGCCTGATGCTTCTGGAAGTAGTGCCCCGCCTTGGGGATGACCTCCAGCGACACCGAGTCGGAGAACGCCTCCCACTCGCGGAAGCGCTCCTCGTACAGCTCGGTGGCGCGATCGTTCTCGCCGACCACGCAGACCAGCGGCGCCGACAGCTTCTTGATGGGCGCCTGGTAGAGGTCGGTGTAGTAGTCCTCGCCCTCCTGGGTGTCGTGGAGGAAGACGCCCATGATGAAGTCACGCTCGCGGGGGTCGAGCTCCTCGGTGAAGAAGCCCATCGCCCGCAGGAACTCCAGCGCCTGCCGCTTGGAGGTCCACCGCTCCATCGGGAAGATCCTGCGGAACCAGGCGAAGGCCTTGCCGGGCAGGCGGGGCGCCGGGAAGTGGCCGCCGATGACCACCTTCACCGGCTCGACGCCTTCCTCCTCCAGCCGGCGGGCCAGCTGGACGGTGAGCGCGCCGCCCATGCAGTGGCCGTAGAGCGCGAACGGCCCGCCGACCTTCTCCTTGATCTCCTTGACGCAGCCCTCGACGAGCTCGTGGAAGGGCAGGACGGGCTCGCCGGGGTTTCCGGTGTCGTGGCCCGGCGGCTCCAGCGCGAGCATGGTGATGTGCTCGGGCAGGGCCGCGGCCAGCGGCTGGTACGTGATCGCGCCGCCGCCCGCGAACGGCACGCAGACCAGGGTCAGTGTGGCCGCGGCGCGCGGGGGCGTCAGCTCGTGCAGCAGGCCGCCGCCCCGCGACGACCCGTCGAGCGTGGCGAACGCCCTGATGGTGGGGTTCTTGAAGAGGTCCAGCACGGTCGCCGGGATCCCGGAGTCCCGTACGGCGCGCACGGCCTTGAAGGAGTCGCCGCCCAGCGCGAAGAAGTCGTCGTCGATGCCGACGCCCCGCACGCCCAGGATCGCCGACCAGAGCTCGGCCAGCCTGACCTCGGCCGGCGTCCGCGGCGCCGCGCCCTCGGCGCGCGCCTGGCTCACCGGCTCGGGCAGCGCCTTGCGGTCCACCTTGCCGTTGGGGGTGAGCGGCAGCGCCTCCATCAGGGTGAACGCCGAGGGGATCATGTAGTCGGGCAGCTTGCGCCGCAGGTGGTCGCGCCAGTCGTGTTCGGAGTCGGCCGGGGTGTGGACGGTCAGGTAGGCGGCGATGCTCTTGTCCTCGTCCGTGCCGCGCACCACCACGACCGCCTCGCGGACCGCGGGATGCGCCAGCAGGAGCGACTCGATCTCGCCCAGCTCGATCCGGTAGCCGCGGACCTTCACCTGCCCGTCGGCCCGGCCGAGGAACTCGATCGAGCCGTCGGCCCGGCGCCTGGCGAGGTCACCGGTCCGGTACAGCCTGCCGCCGTCATGCCAGGTGACGAAGCGTTCGGCCGTCAGCTCCGGCCGGCCGAGGTAGTCGCGGGCCAGGCCCGCCCCGCCGATGTAGAGCTCGCCGACCACGCCGGTGGGAACCAGGTGCATCGCGGCGTCGAGCAGGTGGATGCGGGTGTTGGCGATCGGGTGGCCGATGGTGATCGGACCGTCGGTGACGCGGGTGAGGGTGGACCAGATCGTGGTCTCGGTCGGCCCGTACATGTTCCACAGCTCGGCCACCCGGCCGCGCAGCTCTGCGGCCAGGTCGGCGGGGAGCGCCTCGCCGCCGCAGAGCGCCTTCAGCGCGGGCCCGCCCTCCCATCCCGACGACAGCAGCAGCCGCCAGGTCGCCGGGGTGGCCTGCATGACGGTCGCGCCGTCGAGCAGGGCGGCGAGCCGTACCGGGTCGTAGGCCGCCTCACGGCTCGCGATCACCACGCGGGCGCCGACCGTGAGCGGCAGGAACAGCTCCAGCACCGAGATGTCGAAGGCGAACGTGGTGACGGCCAGGAGCGTGTCCTGGCCGGTCAGGCCGGGCTCGCGGCTCATCGAGGTGAGGAAGTTGACCACCGAGGAGTGCTGGACGCGCACGCCCTTGGGCAGCCCGGTGGAGCCGGAGGTGTAGAGGACGTAGCAGAGGTTCTCCGGGGTGGCCGGCACGCCCAGCCGTTCGGGGCTCTCCTCGGAGAAGCCGTCGTCGACGAGGACGATCTGCCCCTGGTAGCCGGTGTAGCGGCCGGCCAGCTCGCGCTCGGTGACCAGGACGCGGATGCCCGAGTGGTCCAGGATGTAGTCCTGGCGCTCCTGCGGGTACATCGGGTCGAGCGGCACGTAGGCGCCGCCCGCCTTCAGCACCCCGAGCAGGGTGACCAGCATCGTGGCCGACCGCTCCATCGCGACGCCGACCAGCTCCTCGGGCCCCGTGCCCGCCGCCCGCAGGCGCCGGGCGACCCGGTTCGCCCGCTCGTCCAGCTCCCGGTACGTCAGCGAGACGCCCTCGAAGGTGACGGCCACGGCGTCGGGCGTCCGGTCGGCCTGCGCCTCCACCAGCTCGTGGACGCACAGGCCGGGCACCTCGACGTCCTGGCTGTCCAGCTGCTCGGCCAGCTCCTCGCCGGTGAGCAGGACCAGGTCGGACAGCGCCGTACCGGGCGCCGCGACGATCGCGGACAGCAGGGTCTCGTAGTGCCGCAGCAGCCGCTCGACGGTGCCGGCGTCGTAGAGGGCGGTGTTGTACTCCAGCCTGCACAGCAGCTCGTCGCCGTGGTCGTAGGCGTAGAGGACCAGGTCCACCTGGGCGGTGCCCGTCTCCACGTCCAGCTCCTCCACGGCCAGCCCGGCCATGTCGAGGTCGCTCTTGGGCAGGTTGAGCAGGTTGAACAGCACCTGGAAGAGCGGGTTGCGCGACAGGTCCCTGGGCGGGTCGAGCTCCTCCACCAGCCGTTCGAACGGCACGTCCTGGTGGGCGTAGGCGCCCAGCGCGTACTCGCGCACCTGCGCCAGCAGATCCGTGTACGGCAGCCCGCCGTCCATCGTGGCCCGCATGACCAGGGTGTTGATGAAGCAGCCCGCGATGCCTTCGAGCTCGGGGCGGGTGCGCCCGGCCACGGGCGAGCCGACGCAGATGTCCTCCTGGCCGCTGTAGCGGTACAGCAGCGTGTGGAGCGCGGCCAGCAGGGTCATGTACAGCGTGGCGCCCCGCTCCTGGCTCAGCGCCCGCAGCCCCTTGACCAGGTCCGCGGGGAGCGCGCGGGTGGCGACGGCCCCCTCGAAGGTCTGCATCGGCGGGCGTGGCCGGTCCGTGGGCAGGTCCAGGCTGTGCGGGATGCCGCGCAGCCGCCGCGTCCAGAAGCCGAGGTCTGCGGTCTGGTCCCGCTGCCGGCGCGCGTAGTCGCGGTACCTGACCCGCGGCTCGGGCAGCGTCTCGCCGTTGTACAGCGCCGCCAGCTCGGTCCTCAGCAGGGTGATCGTCCAGCCGTCCACGACGATGTGGTGGAAGACGAGCGACAGGACATGGTGATCCGGGGCGAGCCGCAGCAGCCGGGCCCGGAACAGCGGCCCGTGCTCCAGGTCGAAGGGCTGGGCCGCGGCCTCGCTCAGCGCCCGCTCGGCGTCGTCGCAGTCCTCGACCGGCAGCGGCACCTCCCCGGCGGGCAGCACCACCTGCACCGGCTCGCCGTCCGGGGCGTGGAAGACGGTCCGCAGCGACTCGTGCCGCCGCACCAGCTCGCGCAGGGCGCCGTGCAGCCGCTCCACGTCCGGCTCGCCCCGCAGGTCCAGCGCCGTGGCGACGGCGTAGGCGGCCGAGCCGTGCACCTGGTCGATGAACCACATGCGCCGCTGGACGAACGAGACGGGGGCCGGGCCGGGCTCGTCGACGGCCGTGATCTCCTCGGCGGTGCCCGCCGAGGCGACGAGCTGCCGCTGGCCGCCCAGCGTGGGGTGGTCGAAGACGGCCTCGATGGACAGGCCGAGGCGGGCGGCGAGCTGGGTGGCCACGAGGGAGTCGCCGCCCAGGTCGAAGAAGTCGTCCTGCGGGCCGGCCGGGACGATGCCGAGCACGTCCTGCCAGGCCGCGGCGACCGGGTCGAGCTCCTGGGCCGCCGGGGTCTCCGCCGCCGCGACCGGCACCGGCATCGGCGCAGCCGCGAGCTCGGAGCGCCGGGTCCGCGGCTCGATCCAGTAGCGGCGCCGCTCGAACGGATAGGCGGGCAGCGACACCCGCCTGCCGGGCGGGCCGACCCTGGCCCAGTCGACGCCGGCGCCGCTCACCCACAGCCGCCCGACGGCCTCCAGCAGGGCGGCCGGCCCGCTGTCCGGCTCGGCGAGCGGGGCGGCCACGGCCTGGCCTCCCTGGCGGCGCACCAGGGTGGTCAGCGTGCGGCCCGGCCCCGCCTCGGCCACGGCCACGCCGGCCTCCACCAGGGCGGCGGCGCAGTCGGCGAACCGCACGGTCTCCCGCAGGTGGCGCACCCAGTAGGCGGGGTCCTTGGTCTCGGCGCCGGACACCCAGCCGCCCGTGACGTTGGAGAGGTACGGCAGGTCCGGAGTGCCCAGCCGCACGGAGTCCACCTCGGCGGCGAAGGCGTCGAGCACCGGATCGAGCATCGATGAGTGGAAGGCGTGCGAGGTGCGCAGCGGGCGGCAGGCGACGCCCTGCCGGGTCAGCCGCCGCTCCAGCTCGGCGATGGCCGGCTCCGGGCCGGCCAGGACGCAGCGCTCGGGGGTGTTGACCGCCGCCAGGGAGACGTCCTCACCGAGCAGGTCGCCCAGCTCGGACTCGGGCAGCGGCACGGCGAGCATCGAACCCGGCGGCAGGCTCTGCACCAGGCGGCCGCGGGCGGCGACCAGGCGCAGGGCGTCCTCCAGGGTGAAGACCCCGGCCAGGCAGGCGGCGACGTACTCGCCGATGCTGTGGCCGGCCATCATCGCCGGGCGGACCCCGCGCTCGATCAGCGTGCGCGCGAGCGCGTACTCCGTCACGAACAGCGCGGGCTGGGTGAGCCAGGTCTGGTCGAGGTCGCCGGCCTCGCCGTACAGGGCCTGGCGCAGGTCCAGGCCGAGGTGCGGCTCCAGGATGCCGGAGCAGGCGTCGACGGCGGCGCGGAAGACGCTGTCCGACCGGTACAGGCCCGCGCCCATCCCCCGCTGTTGGGCGCCCTGGCCGGGGAAGACGAAGGCGACCTCGCGCGGGTGCGACTCGCCCGTGACGAGCTCGGCGTCCAGCGCCGACCGCGGGTCTTCGGCGACCAGGATGCCGCGGTGCCGGAGGTGGCGGCGGCCGTGCCGGAGGGTGGCGGCCACGTCGCCGAGCTCCGTGTCCGGATGCGCGCGCAGGTGGGCGCGGAGCCGGGTGGCCTGCTCGGCGAGCGCCGTGTCGCTGGCGGCCGACAGGACCAGCAGGTGCGGGCCGGCCCCCGGCGGCGCGGCCGGCTGCTGGGCGGCCGGCCGCGGTGGCGCTTCCTCCAGCACGACGTGGGCGTTGGTGCCGCCCATCCCGAACGCGCTGACGCCCGCCCTGCGGGGTTCCGGGCCCTCGGGCCACTGCGCGCCGGCGGTGGGCACGTAGAACGGGTGGAAGCCGATGCGCGGGTTCGGCGTCGTGAAGTTGGCCGTGGGCGGCAGCGTGCGGTGCTTGAGCGCCAGCACGGTCTTGATCAGCCCGGCCATCCCGGCCGCGGCGTCGGCGTGGCCGATGTTGGACTTGACCGAGCCCAGCGCGATCGGCCGATCGCCGGTGAAGACCTGGGAGAGCGCCGCCACCTCGATGGGGTCGCCGAGCGCGGTGCCCGTGCCGTGCGCCTCGATGTAGCCGATGGTGGCGGGGTCGACGCCGCCCGAGGCCAGCGCCGCGGTGATGACCTCGGCCTGGCCGTCCACGGCCGGCGCGGTGTAGCCGACCTTCCTGGTGCCGTCGTTGTTGACCGCGGAGCCGCGGACGACGGCGTGAATGGTGTCGCCGGCGGCGACGGCGTCCTCCAGCCGCTTGAGCACGACGACGCCCACGCCGCTGGAGCCGATCGTGCCCTGCGCCTCGGCGTCGAAGGGGCGGCAGTGGCCGTCCGGCGAGCCGATGCCGCCGCTCTGGTACAGGTAGCCGCGGCGGGTCCAGGCGTTGACCCGGACCGCCCCGGCCAGCGCGATGTCGCAGTCGCCGGCGATCAGGCTCTGCCTGGCCAGGTGCAGCGCGACCAGCGAGGTGGAGCAGGCGCTGTTCACGCTGACGCTGGGCCCGCGCAGGTCGAGCTTGTAGGAGGTGCGGGTGGGCAGGGAGTCCTTGTCGTTGCTGAGCAGGACCTGGAACTCGCCCACCGCCTTGAGCACGTCGGGCGCGGCCAGCAGGTTCTCGATGAAGTAGCTGCTCATCGCCGATCCGGCGAAGACGCCGATCTGCCCCGGGTGGCGGGCGGGGTCGCAGCCGGCGTCCTCCAGCGCCTCCCAGGCGGTCTCCAGGAACAGGCGCTGCTGCGGGTCGAGGATCTCGGCCTCGCGCGGGGTGAACTCGAACAGCGTGGCGTCGAACAGGTCGATGCCCTCCAGCACCGTCCCGGACCTGACGTAGGCGGGGTCGGCCAGCCGGCCGGGGTCCTCGCCGTCGGCCAGCAGCTCCTCGTCGGTGAAGTCCTGTACGGCCTCCACGCCGTCGCGGATCGCCGCCCAGAACTCCTCGGGCCCCGCGGCGCCCGGGAAGCGGCAGGCCATGCCGACGATGGCGAGCGCGCCCCCGGCGGACGCGGGTGCCGCCCGGACGACCTCCGGCGCGGCCGGAGCGCCGGGGCTCAGGAAGTCCGTCAGCGTGGCGACGGTGGGGTACCGGAACAGGTCGGTGACGGTCAGGCTGAACCGCTTGCGCAGCCGCTCGTGCACCTGCAGGACGAGCAGCGAGTGGCCGCCCACGTCGAAGAAGTTGTCGTCGGGGCCGAAGGCGTCGCCGCCCAGCGCCTCGCGCCAGGCCCGGGTGACGAGCTGGGAGATCTGGTGGCGCGGCAGCTCCCCGGGAGCCTCGTCCCCGGCCATGGCCGCCGAGAGCACCTGCTGGAGGTCGGCCACGAGGGCGCGGACCGTTCCCGGGTGGAACAGGTCCGTGTTGTACTCGACGAGCCCGTCCAGGGTCTCGCGGACGCCCACGGTCAGGTCGAACTTGGCCGTGCGCTCGGGGATCTCCACGGGGGTGACCGTCAGCCCGGCCAGCTCCAGCGCCGCCGTGGCCTCGGGCAGCATGTTGAACATCGTCTGGAACACCGGGCTGCGGTCCAGCCGGCGCTCCGGGTTGAGCTCCTCCACCAGCCGCTCGAACGGCATCGCCTGGTGGTCGTGGGCGTCGAGCACCGCGTCCCTGACCCGCTCGACCACCTCGGGGAACGACGGGTCGCCCGACAGGTCGGCGCGGATGGCCAGGGTGTTGGTGAAGAACCCGATCAGGCCCTCGAACTCGACGCTGTCGCGGTTGGCGATGGGCGTGCCCACCACGAGGTCCTGCCGGCCGGAGCGCCGGGAGAGAACGACCAGGTAGGCCGCGAACAGCACCATGTACGGCGTCGCGCCCAGGCTCCGGCAGTACGCCTTGAACTCCTCGCGCGGGAGGTCCAGGGAGAAGGGCAGCTCGGCGCCCGCGTACGTCTGGACGGCCGGCCGGGGCAGATCCGCCGGCAGCTCGGTGACCGGCGGCGCGCCGGCCAGCGTCTTGCGCCAGTAGTCCAGCTCCCGGCTGTGGTCGTCGTCCCGCTGCCGGATCGCGTAGTCGGGGTACTGCCGGGACAGCGCCGGCAGCTCCCGGCCGTCGTAGAGCGCGCCCAGCTCGTGGCGCAGCACGTCCAGCGACCAGGCGTCGGCGACGATGTGGTGGAGCGTGAGGTGCAGGACGTGCCGGTCCGCGGCTTCGCGCTCCAGGTGCGCGCGGATGAGCGGGCCGGTGGTCAGGTCCATCGGCGTGCCGTCCGCGGTGTCCGCCAGGTCGATCGTCAGCGACTCGGCCACGATCTGGTACGGGCCGTCCTCGTCCATGGCGAACGTGGTGCGCAGGCTCTCGTGCCTGGCCACCAGGGCGTTCAGCGCCCGGTGCAGCGCTTCGCGGTCGAGCGGGCCCTCGATGCGGAAGGCGAGCGGGATCAGGTAGTGCGCGGCGCCCGGCGCCATCCTGTCCAGGTACCAGGCGCGCGCCTGGGTGAAGGACATCGGCAACCGGTCGGGCCTGGACCGCCCGGCCTGCTGCTTCTTCTTGCGTAACGCGTCCAGGAGCTGGCGCTGCTGGGGTGACAGGCTCATTGGTTACCTTCCATGGACCGCAGCAGTGCCTCGGCCTCTTCGTCTGAGTACGCCGCGACCATGAGATAGAGCTCGGCGGCCGCCTCCACGTCCGGTGAGGCGAGCCGCGCGCCGAGCTCGGCGACGGTCGGGTGGGCGAAAAGCGTCCGCAGCGGGACCTGAACCTCCAGCGCCTCGCGCAGCCTGGACGCGATCCGGGTCGCGTTGAGCGAGTGTCCGCCCAGGTCGAAGAGGTTGTCGTGCCGGCCGACCTGCCCGCCCAGCACCTCCTGCCAGATGGCGGCGATGGCCTGCTCCACCGGAGTGGCCGGGGCCGTGACGGTCCGCGTGCCCGTGCCGGGCTCCGGCAGGGCCTGCCGGTCCACCTTGCCCGACGGGTTCACCGGCAGGGAGTCCAGCGTGACGAACGTGCTCGGCACCATGTACTCGGGCAGCCGCTCGGCCAGGTAGGGCCGCAGCTCGGGGGTGCCGTCGGCGGCGACGTACCCCACCAGCCTGCCCTCCCTGGCCATGACGAACGCCTCGCGCACGGCGGGATGCCCGGCCATCACCGCGGCGATCTCGCCGGGCTCGACCCGGTAGCCGCGGATCTTGACCTGGTCGTCCGCGCGGCCCAGGAACTCGATGTCCCCGGCCTCGTTCCGGCGGGCCAGATCCCCCGTCCGATAGAGCCGGCGCCCGTCCCGCCAGGTGATGAAACGCTCCTGGGTCAACTCGGGCTGCCCGTGGTAGCCCCTGGCCAGGCAGGCGCCGCCGAGGTGCAGCTCGCCGGGGACGCCGTCGGGGGTCTCGTGGCCCAGGCGGTTCAGGATCAGCGCCTGGACGCCGGTGATCGGCCTGCCGATGGGGGGCAGCCGCGGCCAGTCCCGCGGAGGGCCGGTGAGCGTGTGGGCGATGTCGATGATCGCGCCCTCGGTCGGCCCGTACTGGTTGTGGAGCGTCATCCACGGCTTGACGAACCGTTCGAGCTGCGGGGTGACCTGGAGCTGCTCGCCCGCGGTGATCACCTCGCGCAGCGTGGCGGGCGGCTCGGTCCCGGCGCCGGCCAGCGACTGCAGCGCCACGAAGGGCAGGAAGATGCGCTCCACCCGGTGGCGCGCGATGTGGTCGAGCAGGGCGGCCGGGTCGCGCCGCACGTCGTCGCCGACCATGACCAGCGTCCCGCCGTACGCCCAGGTGCTGAAGATCTCCTGCACCGAGACGTCGAAGCCGAGGGCGGTGAACTGCAGGCTCCGGTAGGAGCCGCTGTGCCAGGCCATGAGGTTGGCCACCGGGCGATGCGGCATCGCCACGCCCTTGGGCTGCCCGGTCGAGCCCGAGGTGAACAGGATGTAGGCCAGGTCGTCGGGCGTGACCCCGCTGTCCGGCCGGTGGTCCGGCTGCCCGTCGAGGTCGGTGTCGACGTGGACGGGCCGCTCGTGCGGCAGGCCGCCGGCCAGCGGCCGGTGCGTCACCAGGACCGGGGTGTCGACCCGGCCGAGCACCTGGGTGAGGCGTCCCTCGGGATAGGACGGGTCGAGCGGCACGTAGGCGCCGCCCGACTTCAGGATGCCCAGCAGCGCCACGGGCAGGTCGAGCGAGCGCCGCACGTGCAGGGCGACCGGCACCTCCGGGCCCACGCCCATGCCCCGCAGCAGGTGGGCGAGCCTGTTGGCGCGCCGGTCGAGCTCGGCGTAGGTGAGGGCGTCGCCGTCGAACTCGACGGCGACCGCGTCGGGCGTCCTGTCCGCCTGCTGCTCGAAGAGCCGGTGCAGGCACTGGTCGGGACCGCGGCCGGGGGGCTCCTGCTCGCGGGCGAGCAGCGCGGAGACGGGCGCGGCCGGGTCGGCCGCCACCTGCTCCAGGACGCGTACGTAGTGCCCCAGCAGGCGCTCGGCGGTGGCGCGCTCGAACAGGTCGGTGGCGAACTCCAGGCTCATCCGCTGCCCTTCGGCGTAGAGCACCAGGTCGGCCTTGGCGCCGCCGTTCTCCACCTCCTCCAGCATCCGGAAGGTCACGCCGTCGCCCCGCCGGGCGTCCGGCGGGTCCTGCATCGCGAACAGCACGTCGAACGGCGGCCGTCCGTCGGGGCAGAGCTCGCGCACGATCTCCTCGAGCGGCACGTCGGTGGGCGTGGCCAGGACCGCCGCCCGCACCTGCGACAGCAGGCGCTCGAAGGAGGGGTCGCCGGCCAGGCCGGTCCTGATCGGCAGCGTCTCCACGAAGAAACCGATCACGGAGTCGGCGCCCGGCGCCTCCCTGCCGGAGAACGGCACGCCCGTCACGATGTCGTCCTGGCCGCTGTAGCGGTGCAGCAGCGCCTGGAAGGCCGCGAACAGCACCATGAACGGGCTCGCCTGGGCGCGTCTGCCCAGCGCCTCCAGGTCGCCGAGCAGCCCGTCGGGCAGCGTGACCCGGACCCGGGCGCCGCGCCGCACCGGCGCCGCGGCCCCGGGGCGGTCGGCGGGCAGCCCCAGCCGCTCGGGCGGCGAGTCCAGGGCCTTCCTCCAGTACGGCAGGCCGTCGAGCCCTCGCCGGGCCTGGCGCGGGCCGGCCGGCGGGGGCAGGGTCTCCCCCGCGTAGAGCCGCGCCAGCTCGTCCAGGAGGACCCCGGCCGACCAGCCGTCGAAGGCGATGTGGTGGACGGTCACCAGCAGCCGGTGCCTGTCGTCGGCGAGCCGCAGCAGCAGCGCCCGCAGCACGGGGCCGTTCCGCAGGTCGAAGGGGTCACGGGCGGCGTGCCGGGCCAGCGCGTCCGCGCCGCGCGGAGTGGCGTCCATGACTTTCATCGCCACGGTCACCGCCGGCTCGACCACGGGGACCGGCTCGCCGTCGTGCTCCTCGTAGCGGGTGCGCAGGGACGGATGCCGGCGCACGATCTCGTTGATCGCGCTCTCCAGCCGCCCGGTGTCGAGGGGACCGTCCAGGGCGAACAGGATGGGCACGTTGTACTGCGAGCCGGGCGCCATCTGGTCGATGAACCAGAGCCGGCGCTGTGCGGGCGTCAGCCCGTCCTCGGCGGGGGTCTCCGGGGCCGCCGGCGGCAGGGCGTCGACCGCGCGGGCGAACGCGGCGAGCACGGGGTGCTCGAAGAGCATCCGGGGCTCGACCGGCTTGCCCAGCCTCTCACAGGCGCGGGCGGCGACGCGCATCGCCAGCAGCGACTGGCCGCCCAGTGCCAGGAAGTCGTCGTCGGCGCCGATCGGTCCGGCGGCGAGGACGTCCTGCCAGATCTCGGCGAGCAGCGCCTCGGTGGGGGTGCCGGGCGGAGTGACCGAGCGGGGCGCGCGGACCGGGTCCGGCAGCGCGGCACGGTCGACCTTGCCGTTGCCGGTCAGCGGGAGCTCGTCCAGGACGACCCAGGCGGTGGGGATCATGTAGTCGGGCAGGAACCGGCGGAGGTGGGCGCGCCCCTCCTGCTCGGTCGCCGTCCCCACGACGTAGGCGACCAGTTCGTGGCCGCGGACGGCGGTGGTGGCGGCCCGGACCCGCGGGTGACGGCCGAGCACGGTCTCGATCTCGCCGAGCTCCACCCGGTTGCCGCGGATCTTGACCTGGTCGTCGAGCCGTCCCAGGAACTCGATCTCGCCCGCCTGGTTGCGGCGGGCCAGGTCCCCGGTGCGGTAGAGCAGCCGGCCGTCCTGGTCACGGACGAAGCGCTCGGCCGTGAGGTCGGGCCGGTCGAGGTAGCCCAGGCCGACGCACACGCCGCCGAGGTGGATCTCGCCCTCCTCGACCGGCTTCATCGCCTCGTCCAGGAGGTGGACGGTGACGCCGGGCAGGGGCGTGCCGAGCGCGGGCGGGCGGCTCTGCCCGTCGTGGACCGGCACCTCGCCGGCGATGGCGTTGACGGCGCACTCCGCCGGGCCGTAGAGATTGACCAGCCGGAAGGGCAGGCCGGGGGCCGGATAGGTGGTGAGCCGGTCGCCGCCGGTGCTCAGCGTCGCCAGCATGGTCCCCTCGGGCCAGGACAGGCCGAGCAGGCCCTCGGCGATGGGGGTGGGCGCGTAGCAGGTGGTCAGCTCCTGCTCCACGATCCAGTCGCGCAGCGCGGGCAGCGAGAGCCTGGTCCGCTCGCTGGGGATGACCATCGTGGTGCCCGCGGTCAGGTACGTCCAGATCTCCCAGACCGACGGGTCGAAGTTGGGGCTGGTGAGCAGCGGGGCCCGGCCGCCCAGGCCGAAGGTGTCGTGCGACCACCTGATCAGGTTGGTGAGCGCGCGGTGCGGGACGAGCACGCCCTTGGGAGTCCCCGTCGAGCCGGAGGTGTGGACGACGTAGGCGAGGTCGTCGGCCTCTACGTGGGGCGGCGGTGACGCGTCGGCCTCGTCGGACGCGTCGATCACCGGGACGCCGTCGGGGACCATCGCTCGCCATTCCGGCGTCGTGACCACGGCCGCCGCTCCCGCCAGCATGGCGTGGACCCGCTCAGCGGGGGTGGCCGGGTCGATCGGCGCGAAGGCGAGGCCCGCTTTCATCGCGGCGAGCTGGCCCGCGACCAGCCGGATCGAGCGGCCCGCGAGCACGGCCACCCAGGGCCGCGGCCGCGCGGTCGCCGCATGACGACGCAGGTGTTCGGCGATGCCGTTCGCGAGGCGATCCAGCTCACGGTAGGTGAGGTGTTCTTCGCCGGCCGAGACGGCGACCCTTTCTGGGGTCGCGCGCAGCTGGTCCTCGTAGAGGGGCAGAACAGATGCTAAGGGTGCTGCATCTGACGTCATGTGTCACGCCTTGCCATTGTTGAGTTTTGCGTCCTTTGGGCACGCCGCCGATCAGGATGACCTGGTCGCCAGATTCCTGTCAACCACGGGTGACCAGGGAATACTGCAGCGCGCATCCGACCCGAACAGTGACATTTCGTCGAGTGTTGTGTTGGCGACATCAGCTGGTTTAATATACAAACCAGTTTGGCGGTGAGAGAGGTTGAGATGACAGACGACGCCGAGGCCCCGCCCAGTCCCGCGGAGACGCTGCGGCTCATCGAGGAGCAGCAGGCCGCCACGGTCAGGCGGCTCCAGGGCGAGCCGCTGCTGCTCTACGTCCCCTGGGGGGTCGCCTGGCTGATCGGTTTCACCGCGCTGTTCCTGCACTTCGGGCTGGACGGCCGGCCGCTGGCGCCGATCTCGCAGATGCAGGCGGTCGGCGTGCTCCAGGGCGCCCAGGTGCTGGCGGGCGCGTTCGCCGGCTACGGCATCGCGAGGATGAGCGGGCAGCTGCGCGGCGACAGCTCGGCGCGCGGGACGATGATCGGCTTCACCTGGCTCGCCGGGATGGTCCTCGTGTTCGCCATCGGCATCCGCATCTCCCTGGTCCTGCGGGAGGAGGAGGCCCAGCTGCTCTGGGCGGGCCTGTCGCTGCTCGTCGTCGGCGTGATCTACATGATGACGGCGGCGGTCTGGCTGAACTGGCCGATGTTCTTCCTCGGCGCCTGGACGATCGCGGTCAACGTCGTCGGGATCATGCTGGGCGCGGGCTGGCAGGCGCTGCTGAACGCGGTCCTGGTCGGCGGCGGGTTCATCGGGGCGGGGATCTGGCTGCGGTGGCGCGGATGACGGCCGACCCACCTCCGCCACCCGAGCTCGACCCCGTCATCCACGCCCAGGCCCGGCTGCGGGTGGTGGCGGCGCTCAACACGCTGGGAGACCGCGACGACATGGCGTTCCCGGCGCTGAAGGACCTGCTCGGCATGACCGCGGGCAACCTGTCCGTCCACCTCACCAAGCTGGAGGACGCCGGATACGTCCGGATCACCAAGACCCACAGAGGCCGCACCCCCGTCACGTACGTCGGGCTCACGAAGCGCGGACGGCTGGCCTTCGACGAATACACCAGGGCCATCCGCGCCCTGATCGACACCGCTGGAGGCTCCACATGACGGTCCTCGCCCGCACGGCCGAGGTGACCCGGAGGTACGGCGACGTGCTCGCGCTCGACCGGGTGTCGATCGACATCCGCGCCGGGGAGCTCGTCGGCCTGCTCGGCCCGAACGGGGCCGGCAAGTCCACCCTCATCAACCTGTTCGTCGGCCTGCGCCGGCCGACGTCCGGCACCGTGGAGCTGCTCGGCGGCTCCCCCCAGGATCCCGTCGTACGGCGGGGCATCGGCGTCACCCCGCAGGAGACCGGCCTGCCCGAGGCGCTGCGGGTCGGCGAGATCGTCGACTTCGTGTCCGCGCACTACCCGCGCAAGGCCGACAGGTTGGAGCTGCTCGAACAGTTCGGGCTCCAGGACCTGGTCAAGCGGCAGATCGGCGGCCTGTCGGGCGGGCAGAAGCGGCGGCTGGCCGTGGCGCTGGCCTTCGCCGGCCGGCCGCGGATGGTGTTCCTCGACGAGCCGACGACCGGCCTCGACGTGGAGGGCCGGCGCGCGCTGTGGGAGGGCATCAGGGGCTTCCACGAGCAGGGCGGCACGATCGTGCTGACCAGCCACTACCTGGAGGAGATCGAGGCGCTGGCGCAGCGGGTGATCGTCGTCGGCCATGGACGGGTGCTGGCCGACGACACCGTGACCGCGATCCGCGACGTGGTCGGCGTGCGGCGCGTGTCGCTGACCGCGGCCGCGCTGCCCGAGCTGCCGGGCGTCCTCGGCGTCGAGCGCGAGGACGGCCGCGTCCACCTGCTCACCACCGACCCCGACCGGCTGGTGGTGGAGCTCGTGCGCAGCGGCACGCCGTTCTCGGGGCTGGAGATCCGGCCCACCACGCTGGAGGAGGCCTTCCTGGCCATCACCTCGAAGGAGACCGCTCATGTCTAGCCTCATCCTCGCCCACACCCGCTACCAGCTCCTGGAGCAGATCCGGGTGCCGATCGGCCTGGTGGCCAGCGCGTTCTTCCCGGCGGCCTCGATGCTGGCGTTCGTCGTGCCGTTCGCGGGCGACGACCCGGTGGGCGCCACCCGCGCGACCGGGTCGATGATGATGATCGGCGCGATGTCGGCGGCGCTGATGGGGCTGAGCATCTCGGTCGCGCAGGACCGCGAGCAGCCCTGGAACCCCTACCTGCGCACCCTGCCCGCCGGGCCGCTCCCCCGCTTCGCCGGGCGGATCCTCACCACCATGGCGGTCATGATCGCGGCAGCCGTGCCGGTGGTGGTCATCGCGGCGCTGCTCACCGCGGCGACCGTCACGGCGCCCAGGCTGGCGCTCGGGCTGGCGGCGCTGCTCGCCGGGGCCGTGCCGTTCATGTTGATCGGGCTGTTCCTGGGGTTCCTGCTGGCCTCGAAGGCGGCGATCGGCGTGTCGCAGGTGGTGTTCTTCCCGGTCGCGATCCTGGGCGGGCTGTTCATGCCGCCGCAGATCATGCCGGAGTTCGTCCAGGCGCTCTCGCCGTACGTTCCGAGCCGCGGCGCGGTGGAGCTGGTGTGGGCCGCCACCACCGGCTCGGCCCCGAACGTGACGGCGCTGGTCATGCTGGCCGCATGGACGGTGGCGGGGGCGCTGGCCGCCGGCTGGGCCTACCGGCGCGACGAGGGTCGCCGGTTCTCCTGACGCCCTGCACGCGACGACGGCCCCGGTCTCCGGGGCCGTCGTATCGCAGACCTGAACGGGGGTGTGCCGCCGAGTCCGCAGCGATCTCGACGGCACACCCGTCCGTGAGGGGGTCCTGTTATTTCTTCTCTTCGAGAGTGACGGTGACGTTACTCGTCTTTCCATCCCTCATATATGTGATCTGAACCTGTTGGCCCACTTTGAAACCTCTGACCTGGCCAACGACCGTGTCGCCGCCGTCGACGGGCTTGCCGGCGATCTTCGTGATGAGGTCGCCCTCCCGGAGTCCGGCCTTGGCTGCGGGGCTGCCCTGGATCACCTGGCGCACCAGGGCGCCGGTGACATCACCGGTGGCGTCGGTGACGCTCACGCCGAGGTAGGCGTGGCTGACCTTGCCGCCGTTGACGAGCTGGTCGGCCACCTGCTTGGCGGTGTTGATGGGGATCGCGAAGCCCACCCCGATGCTGCCGCTGCTGCCGCCGTTGGTGGCGATGGCGGTGTTGATGCCCACGACCTGGCCCGCGGCGTCCACCAGGGCGCCGCCGGAGTTGCCGGGGTTGATCGCCGCGTCGGTCTGGATGGCGCCGCCGATCGTGGTGGTCTCGGCTGACTGACCGCCGGGCTGCCCCCAGCCGGGCGGGCCCTGCTGCTCCTGCTCGCCGCCGACCGTGAGCGTGCGGTCCAGGGCGCTGATGATGCCCGCCGTGACCGAGCCCTGCAGGCCGAGCGGGCTGCCGATGGCCAGGACCGGCGAGCCGACCCTGACCTGGTCGCTGTCGCCGAGCTGGGCCGGGGTCAGGCCGGACACGCCCTCGGCCCTGATGACCGCGAGGTCGCTCGTCGGGTCGGTGCCGACCACCGACGCCTTGGCGGTCTTGCCGTCGCTGAACTTCACCGACATCTGACCGCCCTGCCCGGCACCCACGACCACATGGTTGTTGGTGAGCACGAGGCCGTCGGCGGACAGCACCACGCCGGAGCCCTCGCCGGTGCTGCCCTGGATCATGACGACGGACGGCTGCAGCTTCGCGGCGACGTCCGAGACGGTCAGGGTGCTGGCCGCCTGCTTGAACGAGGCGGGCGCCGGGGCGGCCGTGGCCGCCACCGTGTCAGGCTGCATCGCGGTGGCGACGGCGGCCCCCGCCGCACCGCCGCCGAGGGCCATGGCGGCCAGGGCGAGGCCGGCGATGGCCTTCTGACGGGTGGAGATGCCCGGCCTGGCGGGCGCGGGCGGTGGGGGCGGAGGTGCGGGGTGACCCATGATGATGGTGTCTCGCCGGGGGAACCCCCCGGCGGAGGGCGGCGTGTCACCGAACTGGCTCCAGCCGCCGTTTCCCTGCTCGCGAGGCTCGTTCGCGTTCATTGTCATCTCCTCAAGTCCCGATGACCCAAGAGTGCCAAGTCGCGCGTAAGTGCAGGTTAAGACCGTGATCAGAGGTTCCTGAGAGCCCTGACACGGGCCTTATCACCGCTGGTGGGGGCTCGGTCACCTGTCCCGCGAACCAGAAAAAATCTTCATTTACCCGGACGTGCCGGGGTCGGCGGCCGGCCAGTACTCGTCCCGGAGCAGCCGCTTGTACAGCTTTCCGGTGGCGTGGCGCGGCAGCTCCTCACGGAAGTCCACCGACCGCGGGCACTTGTAGGGGGCCAGCCGCGAGCGGCAGTACGCGATCAGCTCCTCCTCCAGCCCCGGCCCCGCCTCGGCCATGGACGCCGGCTGGACCACGGCCTTGACCTGCTCGCCCATCTCCTCGTCCGGGACACCGAAGACGGCCACGTCGGCGACCTTGGGATGGACGGACAGGACGTTCTCCGCCTCCTGCGGGTAGATGTTCACGCCGCCCGAGATGATCATGTAGGAGAGCCGGTCGGTGAGGTAGAGGAAGCCGTCGGCGTCGAGGTGGCCGATGTCGCCGAGCGTGGTCCAGCCGCGCCCTCCGGGGTCCTGCACGGAGCGGGTCTTGCCGGGGTCGCCGTGGTACTCGAAGCGCACGCCGCTCTCGAAGTAGATGACGCCCGTCCGCCCCGCGGGCAGCTCCTCGCCCCGCTCGTCGCAGACGTGCACGGGGCCGAGCAGCGAGCGGCCGACCGTCCCCGGATGCGCCAGCCAGTCCTGCGGTGAGGCGTACAGGAAGCCGTTGCCCTCGGTGCCCGCGTAGTACTCGTGGACGATCGGGCCCCACCACTCCATCATCCGCTCCTTGACCTCGACCGGGCAGGGCGCGGCGGCGTGGATGGCGCACGTCAGCGACGACAGGTCGTACGACTTGCGCGTCTCCTCCGGCAGCTTGAGCAGCTTGCTGAACATGGTGGGCACGAGCTGCGTGTGCGTGACCGCGTACCTCTCGACGAGCCGGAGGTACTCCTCGGGGTCGAAGCGCTCCATCACCACGACCGTGGCGCCCAGCCGCTGGAACGTCATGCAGTAGCGCAGCGGGGCGGCGTGATAGAGCGGCGCGGGCGACAGGTAGACGCTGTCACCGGTGGGCCCGAACAGGCCCGCGACCAGCTTGTAGAGCATGGTGGGCTCGGTGAGCGAGGCCCGCGGCAGGGACGGCTTGACGCCCTTGGGGCGGCCGGTGGTGCCGGAGGAGTACAGCATGTCGGCGCCCTGGCGCTCGTCGGGGATCGGCGTGACCGGCATGCCGGCGACCGCCCTCTCGTACGACTCGAACCCCGGCGCCGTGCCCTCCAGCATGAGGCGGCGCTCGACGCGGGGTGTGGCGTCCGTGATGGACGCGGCGACGCCGGCCAGGTCCGCGCTGGAGATGAAGACGCGGGCGCCGCAGTTGCCGACGATGTAGGCCAGCTCGTCGGTGAGCAGCCGTGAGCTGATCGCCGTGTAGTAGAGGCCGGAGCGGTGGGCCGCCCAGGCGATGGCCAGGAAGAGCGGGTGGTTGCCGAGCATGAAGGCGACGTGGTCGCCCGGCCGCAGCCCGGCGGCGCGGAAGAGGTGGGCCAGCCGGTTGGACTCCTCGTCCAGCCGCCGGTAGGTGACGATCTCCCCGGAACCCGCCATCACGACAGCGGGTTTGTCGGGGTTCGCTGCCGCGATCACTCCCGGGTACATGAACCGAACACTATTCGGTCATCGGCCGCCACGC
Organism: Nonomuraea sp. 3-1Str; assembly: GCF_031570565.1. NCBI lineage: Bacteria > Bacillati > Actinomycetota > Actinomycetes > Streptosporangiales > Streptosporangiaceae > Nonomuraea > Nonomuraea sp. 3-1Str. The sequence continues at coordinate 106,915 of NZ_JALHBK010000026.1, read as the reverse complement.
CAGCATCCTGATCTTCGCGTGCCGGTCCGGGCACGGCGGAGCCGCGGCCTCGTGCCGAGACCGCGGCTCCTTCACGGGGGTCACTGCGCGGGGATGACCGAGCCCTGGTACTTCTGCTTGATGAACTCCTTGACCTTCGGGTCCTGCAGGAGCTTGCCCAGGGTGACGATCCCGGCGTCCTTCTCGTGCCCGGCCTGCACGACCAGGCCGTTGACGTACGGGTTGCCCTCGCTCTTCTCCAGGGCCAGCGCCTGGGAGGCGGGCTTGAGCCCGGCCTCGATGGCGTAGTTGCCGTTGATGACCGCGGCGTCCACGTCGTCGAGCGAGCGCGGGAGCTGGGCGGCCTCCAGCGGCTTGAACGTCAGCTTCTTCGGGTTGCCGGTCACGTCACGCTCGGTGGCGGCGGTGCCGGCGCCGTCCTTGAGGGTCACGACGCCGTTGTCGGCGAGCAGCTTCAGCGCCCGGCCGAGGTTGGTGGCGTCGTTGGGCAGGGCGACGGTCGCGCCGGAGGGCAGCGCCGCCAGGCCGGTGACCTTCTTGGAGTACAGGCCCAGCGGCTCCAGGTGGACGGGCGTGACGAAGCTCAGCTTCGTGCCCTTGGAGGCGTTGAAGTCGTCCAGGTACGGCTTGTGCTGGAAGAAGTTGGCGGTCAGCTGGCCCTCGCTGAGCTGCACGTTCGGCTGCACGTAGTCGGTGAACTCGACCACTTCCAGCTTCAGGCCGGCGGCGGGCGCCAGGTTGTCCTTGACGTAGTTGAGGATCTCGGCATGCGGCACCGGGGAAGCGCCCACCTTGATCACGGTGTCGGCGGACTCGGCGCCCGCGCTCGTGGTCGCGGACTGCGACGTGCCGCATGCGGCCAGCAACACCGACAGCGCGGCCACACCTACAATGTTCCGAAATTTCATGACTTTTCCTTTATTTAGTGATGGTGTACGTGTGAGTCAGCGGTGCGACAGCCGGCGGGCCACCGCGTCGCCCAGGCTCTGCACGACCTGGACGATCACGACCAGGAGCACGACCGTGACGATCATGAGCAGGGTCTCGAAGCGCTGGTAGCCGTACCTGACGGCCAGGTCGCCCAGCCCTCCCCCGCCGATCGTCCCGGCCATCGCGGAGTAGCCGATGAGCGCGACGATCGTGACGGTCAGCCCCGCCACCAGGCCGGGGAACGCCTCGGGCAGCAGCACCTTCCGCACGATGGTCGTACGGCTCGCGCCCATGGCCTGCGCGGCCTGCACCACATCCGACCCGACCTCGCGCAGGGCCGTCTCGACCAGCCGCGCGAAGAACGGCACCGCGCCCACGGTGAGCGGCACGACCACGGCGGCGGTGCCGATCGTGGTGCCGACGACCAGCCGGGTGAACGGGATGATCGCGATCATCAGCACGATGAACGGCAGCGACCGGCCGACGTTCACCACCACGCCCAGCACGGACCTCAGCGCGGGGAGCGGACGCAGCCCGCCACGGTCGAAGACCACCAGCGCCACGCCCAGCGGCAGCCCGAACAGCACGGTGAGCAGCGTCGACCAGCCGACCATCTGCGCGGTCTGCCCGGCGGCCTCCCACAGCAGCGGGGTCATCTCGTCCCAGGTCATGAGGCCACCTCCACGAGCAGTCCGCGGTCGCGCAGGTAGGCGAGCGCGGGTTCGGCGTCACCGGTGATCGAGACGCGCAGCCGGCCGACCGCGCCGCCGGCCAGCTCCTCGATCGAGCCGCCGAGGATGCTGATCTCGACGTCGAACTTGCGCACCGCCTCCGACACGACGGGCCGCTGGGGGTCGCCGGTGAAGGTGAGCGTGACCGAGCCGGGCGGCGCGGGCTCGGGCAGCGGGAAGATCTCGCGGGTGAGGCGGGAGCCGGGCGTCCGGATGAGGTCCGCGATGGCACCGGACTCCTCGACCCGGCCGCCGGCCATGATGGCGACGGAGTCGCAGACGCTCTTGACGACGTTCATCTCGTGCGTGATGAGCAGGATCGTCAGGCCCAGCTCGGTGTTCAGCCGCTTGAGCAGGTCGAGGATGGAGCGGGTGGTGGCCGGGTCGAGCGCCGAGGTGGCCTCGTCCGACAGCAGCACCGACGGGTTGCCGGCCAGGGCGCGGGCGATGCCGACGCGCTGCTTCTGGCCGCCGGAGAGCTGGTGCGGGTGGTCGCCGCCGCGGCCGCCCAGTCCCACGAGGTCGAGCAGCTCGGCGACGCGGCGGGCGCGCTCGGCGCGGGGCACGCCCATGACCTCCAGCGGGAAGGCCACGTTGCCCGCGACGGTGCGGGAGGAGAGCAGCGCGAAGTGCTGGTGGATCATGCCGATGCGCTGGCGGGCGCGGTTGAGCTCGCGGGACGGCAGGGCGGTCAGGTCCTGCCCGGCGACCGTGACGGTGCCCGCGGTCGGCCGTTCCAGCAGGTTGACGCAGCGCAGCAGTGTGCTCTTGCCGGCGCCGCTCTGACCGAGCACGCCGTAGATCTCGCCTTCGCGCACGCGCAGGTCGACACCGTCGAGGGCGACGGTCTCGCCGTACAGCTTGCGCAGGCCGGAAACCTGGATCACGTGAAAACCCCACACTGGCAGCGGCCACGCCGCTGGAACGGACGAACGTCTGGAACCGTCTTCAATAGCGGACGCCTGGAGGAGACGTCCGCTCCGGACGACGGACGGACCGGAAGGACCGGAAGGACCGGGGCCGGGCGGCGGCGCGAGTCAGTGGGCGCCGGGGTGGAACGGCAGGTGGCTCAGCCTGCGCAGCACGTAGCTCGGTGCGATCATCTGAAGACCTTCGGGGGGGAGGGCGGACGGTTCCTGGCGCCGGCGGGCCGTTCCGCCCTCGGGCGGGTTACGGCAGGCGGCCGGCTCGCGGTCAGCGGGCGGTGGGGGCCGCCGCGCGCATGTGCGCGCCGGTCATGGCCCGCATGTGCGCCGGCTCCATGGCCCGCGTCATCGTCCGCGCGTGCGCGCGTGTCGCCGCGCGCATTCGCCGGGTGCGCATGCGACAACAGCGTCCGCCGATGGGAGCGCCGGGGTTGCTCGCGTGTGCCTCGTCCACGTCAGGTGCCAACAGATTCCTTGCTTCCCTATATTCCCGACACATTTGGTGATCTATGTCACGCCGGCTTCTCGGCGAGGATCCGCCACGCGTGCGGGCCGACGACCGCGGGGTCCTGGTGGCCGCGCTCCGGCTCCAGCGGCGTCAGCCGGGAGACGTCGATCGGGAAGCGGTAGGCGCGGTCGTCGAGGTTGAGCAGGGTGATCAGCGCCTCTCCCCCGGCGCTCGACCTGAGCGCCGCGGCCGTGTTGGTCAGGTGCTCGACGGTCGTGCGGGCGCGCACCAGCCACGGGTGGCGCCGGCGCATGCCGACGAGGTTCTGGTGCAGGCGGTACACCGCCCGGCCGTACGGGGCCAGGTCTCCGGGCGCGGCCGGGAAGGCGGGCCGGATCGCGTCGTCGCCGCCCTCGCGCTCCTCCTTCAGCCCCTCGAACGCCTGCTCGTCGCCGGAGTACAGGCTGGGCACGCCGCCGGCGGTGAGCAGGATCGCCAGGGCGTGGCCGAGATGGCGCCGGTCGTCGAGCCGGGTGGCGATCCTGGTGACGTCGTGGTTGCCGACGAAGGTGAGCGGCGTGAACGCGCCGAGCAGGTCGTTGTGCCGGTCCAGGGCCCAGGCCAGCTCGAACAGGTTGCGGTCGTTGAGCGAGCTCCAGACGGCCTTCCACAGCTCGTACTGGGTGACGGAGTCCAGCCCGGACTCCTTGACGTACCCGGTGTAGTCGCCGTGGATGACCTCACCGGCGAACCACGCGTCCGGATGCCTCTCCCTGACGCCCGGCAGCACCTGGCGCCAGAACGACGGGGGCACGGCGTAGGCGGCGTCGAGCCGCCAGCCGGCCGCGCCGCGCGTCAGCCAGTGGTCGAGCACCGCGGCGACGTGGTCGCGGACGGCCGGCAGGCCGTGGTCGAGGGCGACCAGGCGCTCGTGCCCCTCGAAGGTGTCGTAGCCGTCCCGTCCCTTCCTGAACCAGTCGGAGCCGGCGGCGAAGGATCTGCCGACGTGGTTGAACACGCCGTCGAGCACGATCCGCAGCCCGCGTCCGCGCGCCTCGGCGACGAGGGAGTCGAAGTCGGCGTCGTCGCCGAGGCGCGGGTCGACGCGGAAGTGGTCCACGGTGTCGTAGCCGTGGGTCTCGGAGGCGAAGATCGGGCCCAGGAGAAGGCCGGAGCAGCCGAGCTCGACGGCGTAGTCCAGCCACGGTTCGAGCTGCCGCAGCCGGTGCCGGACCGGCTCACCGGGCGGCGGGGCGACGGCGGGGGCCCCGGTGAAGCCGAGGGGGTAGACCTGCCACAGGATCGCGTGGTCACTCCACGACGGCACGGGCACTCCTCACATCGTCGGACCGGCTCTCGGCCCTGTCGTTCCGGCTGTGTACGGCGTTCTTCTGGCTGTGTACGGCGTTCTCGCGGCTCCGCGCCGCGTCCTTCCCGCTCCGCGCCGCGTCCTTCCGGTGGCGTACTGCCCAGGGTAGGTAGCCGAAACCGAGGGCGAGCGCGCAGCCGATGGCCGTGTCGGCGATCCGGTGACCGGCCATGCCCGCGGACGCGCCACCGCTGAGCAGCAGGACCAGGGGCGTCATCACGGCGGCGTACGCGGCGGGGCGGCGGTCCTTCAGCGGCGGCCTCAGGGCCGCCAGCGCGGCCACGAGCAGCGCCAACGGCCACGCGGCCGACGCCCAGGCGGGCATGACCGCCACGGCGAGGGCGCCGAGGGCGGTCCCCGCGGCCCGCTCGACGGCCCGCCGCGCCGCGCCGGTCAGCCGCCGCCGGACGACGATCACCACGGTGACGGAGATCCAGGACGCGGTCGGGTGGGGCCAGAGGAGTGCGATGACCTGGGCGGCCCCCAGGCAGGCGGCCAGCCGGCCCGCGTACTGCCGGCTCGTGGCACTCCACATGCCGCGCCACGCCACCCGCTGTGCCTTGCCCTTCCCGGTGCGCCCCTCCCGGGCACCTCCCGCCTGGACGCGCCCCTCCCGGGCGCCTTCCGCCTGGGCTGAGCCCGCCGCTCGGCCCAGTGGCAGGGCGAGCAGCACGCCCCACACGATCCCGACGGTGACGACGACGGCGACGGCGAGCGGGTGACCCTGCCGCGCCAGTCCGGTGGTGATGACCATGAAGGTGATGAAACGGGTGGCGGTCTCCGCCATGGCCCGGCTGACGCCGCCGACCAGCGCCGCCGCGGCCGCCAGAACGACCAGCGCCGACGCCCCGGCCCACCCGTGCCCGGCCACAGCGGCACCGGCGAACCCGGCAGCGGCCACGGCGACCACGATCCCGGCCCCCCTGCCCACCATCCTCCCCCACGCCCACTCCGAACGCCTTCCAGCCCGCCGAGCCCCGGCCCCCGAACCGCGACCGACCGCAACACCGCCCGCAGCACCGCCGGCAGCACCGGCCGCTGGGGCGTCAGCCGCCGAAGCGGCAGGGCGGCCGCCGAACGCGGACGAGCCGGGCGCCGGAACCTCGGGCGTCGCGGCCCCGGACGCGGAGACGCCGGTCGCGGCCAGGGCGCCGACGGCGGCGAGAGCGCCCAGGGCGGGGTGGCCCGTGGCGACTCCCAGGGCGACCGGCCCGCCCACGCCCAGCGCGGCGGCGGCCATCCGAAGCCAGATCATACGCAGAGCGTATCAATATGAGGGCCGTTTTCAGCAACTGCGGAGATATTCAGTAAGTGGTAGCGTAGTAATTGTGGAACAGGGAGAGTTGCGGACGACGGCCGCCTCGCTGCGGCGGGCCGCCGTCGGGCTCGCCAGGCGGCTGCGCGACGAGCGCACCGCTGAGGCACCGGGCAGGCTGGGGCTGTCGCTGCTGGGGCACCTGCGCCGGCGCGGGGCCATGACGGCGGGCGAGCTGGCGGCGGCCGAGCATCTGCAGCCGCAGTCGATCACGCGGGCGCTCGCGTCCCTGGAGGAAGGTGGCCTCATCCGCCGCTCCCGCGACGAGGACGACCGCAGGCGCCATCTCCTCGTGCTGACCGACAAGGGCGCGGAAGTGCTCGCCGATCAGGTGAAGGGGTCCGACGCGCGCCTGGCCGAGGCCATGTCCCGCGCGCTCACACCGGAGGAGTGCCGCGTCCTGGGTGTGGCGGCCGACCTGATCGAACGGCTCCTCGACGACCGTCCCGGCGGAGCGTCGCCACGTCGCGGCCCCTGACCCTCACCACGAAAGCGGCCACCACCACAAAAGCGACCATCAGCGCAGAAGGCCGCGGTTCCGCGGCATCACCGCGGAAGCGGCGCAGAAACGGCGCGGTCAGGCCAGGAAGGCCGCGGTCGTCGTCACGAAGCGGCCGGGGTCGTCGAGCCACGGGAAGTGGCCCGCCCCCGGCTGGACGGTGAACCCGGCCTTCGGCCAGAGCCCGGCGAACTCGGCCACGACGCCCGGGATCGAGTTCAGGTCCACCTCTCCGGCGAGGACCAGCACCGGCGCCGAACGCCGCGAGTGCCGCCCGGGTGGCGTCCGGGTCGAAGACGCCCTCGGCGCCGAAGGCGGCGGCTGCCTCGTCGTTCCGGCGCCCGTCCTGGGCCGCGTTGTGGGCCTGGGCCGCCGCGTCCCACCGGCCGTAGTAGAAGGGGTCGATGGCCTTCCAGTTGTCGTCGCTCATCCGGCCGGCCACGATCGCCTCCAGGGCCGCGAAGGCCGGCCCGAACCACGGCTCGTCCTTCCGTAGCCGCGCGGTCGCCATCCGGGCCTCGCCGGTGGCGTCGAGGCCGACGGCCCGGGTGCTCGGGGTGATCAGGGCGAGCCTGCCGACGCGCTCGGGGTGCCGTGCCGCGTACAGCGTCGCGAGGTTCGCGCCGGCGCAGTGGGCGAGCAGGTCGATCCGGTCGAGGCCGAGGTGCTCGCGCAGGGCCTCGACGTCGTCCACGAGCCGGTCGCAGCGGTAGGAGGCGGCGTCCTCCGGGATCGCGGACCGGCCGGTGCCGCGGGGGTCCACCATGATCAGCCGGCGGTGCGCCGTCAGCCCGCCGAGGTCGCCGAGGTATGCGGAGTCCTGCATCGGACCGCCCGGCAGGCAGACCAGCGGGTCGCCCTCTCCGAGCGCGTGGTAGGCGAGAGGGGTTCCGTCGTACGCGGTGAAGGCGGGCATCGCCGGATCGTGCCAGCGGCGCCCCGGCCGGCACAACCCATTATTCCGCGGGCGCGGCGCGGCGGTGCCGCGCGGGGGCGCGGCCCCGCCCGCCGTCCCGTGAGGGAGCGGCGGGCGGGCTCCGCGTCCGCCGCCGTCCAGGTGGCGGCGGACGCGTCTCATGGACGGCGGGTCAGGCCGCGGCCGTGGAGACGACCTTGGCCGGGTTGAGGGCGATGTCCAGCACCTCGCGCACGTCACTGACCGTGTGGATGGTCAGCTCGTCGCGCACCTCCTGGGGCACGTCGTCCAGGTCGGGCTCGTTGCGGGCCGGGATGAGCACCGTGGTGATGCCCGCCCGGTGCGCCGCGAGCAGCTTCTGCTTGACGCCGCCGATCGGCAGGACCCGCCCGGTGAGCGAGATCTCGCCGGTCATGGCCACGTCGCCACGGACCTGGCGGCCCGACAGCAGCGAGGCCAGCGCCGTGGTGAGCGTGACGCCCGCCGAGGGGCCGTCCTTCGGCACCGCGCCCGCCGGGAAGTGGACGTGGACCGAGCGGTCCTTCAGCGCGGTCACCGGCAGCTCCAGCTCCGCGCCGTGCGAGCGGAGGTAGGACAGGGCGATCCTGGCCGACTCCTTCATCACGTCGCCGAGCTGGCCGGTCAGCGTGAGGCCGGTCTCGCCGGTCTCGGGGTCGGCCAGCGACGCCTCGACGTACAGGACGTCGCCGCCGGCGCCCGTGACGGCCAGGCCGGTCGCCACGCCCGGCACCGAGGTGCGCTGCTTGGACTCGGGCAGCGACGACTCGGGCACGAACCGCGGCCGCCCGATGTAGCCGACCAGGTCGTCGGCGCCGACCGTGACCGGCAGCTCGCCGTTGGCGGCCACCTTGCGCAGGATGCGGGCGACCGACCGCTCCAGGGAGCGGACGCCGGCCTCACGGGTGTACTCGGCCGCCAGCCTGCGCAGCGCCGCGTCCTCGACCGTGACCTCCTCGGCCGTCAGCCCGGCCAGCTCCAGCTGCCGGGGCAGCAGGTGGTCGCGGGCGATGGCGACCTTCTCGTCCTCGGTGTAGCCGTCGAGGGTGACGACCTCCATGCGGTCGAGCAGCGGCCCGGGGATGGCCTCCAGGACGTTGGCCGTGGCGAGGAAGAGCACGTCGCTCAGGTCCAGCTCGACCTCGAGGTAGTGGTCGCGGAACGTGTGGTTCTGCGCCGGGTCCAGCACCTCCAGCAGGGCGGCCGTCGGGTCGCCGCGGTAGTCGGCGCCGACCTTGTCCACCTCGTCGAGCAGGACGACCGGGTTCATGGAGCCGGCCTCGCGGATGGCGCGGACGATGCGGCCGGGCAGCGCGCCGACGTACGTGCGCCGGTGGCCCCGGATCTCCGCCTCGTCGCGCACGCCGCCGAGGGCGACGCGGACGAACTTGCGGCCCATCGCGCGGGCCACGGACTCGCCGAGCGAGGTCTTGCCCACTCCGGGAGGGCCGGCCAGGGCGAGGACGGCTCCGCTGCGCCGGCCGCCGACGACACCGAGGCCCTTGTCCTGGCGGCGCTTGCGCACGGCCAGGTGCTCGATGATGCGGTCCTTGACGTCGGCGAGGCCGGTGTGGTCGGAGTCGAGCACGGCCCGCGCGCCGGTGATGTCGTAGTTGTCCTCGGTCCGGTCGTTCCACGGGATGTCGAGGACGGTGTCGAGCCAGGTGCGGATCCAGCCGGTCTCCGGGGACTGGTCGGAGGTCCGCTCCAGCTTGTCGACCTCCTTCAGCGCGGCCTCGCGCACCTTCTCCGGCAGGTCGGCCGCCTCGACGCGGGCCCGGTAGTCCTCCTCCTCGCTCTCGGAGGTGTCGCCGTTGAGCTCCTTGAGCTCCTTGCGGACGGCGGCGAGCTGCTGGCGCAGCAGGAACTCCCGCTGCTGCTTCTCCATGCCCTCCTGGACGTCCTTGCGGATCGTCTCGGCGACGTCGAGCTCGGCGAGGTGCTCGCGGGACCACTCGACCAGTCTGGCCAGCCGGTCGGCCGGGTCGGCGGCCTCGAGCAGCTCGACCTTCTGGGCCGTGGTCAGCCAGGGGGTGTAGCCGGAGCTGTCGGCCAGCACCGAGGGGTCGTCGATCTGGTTCACCTGGTCGACGACCTGCCACGCGCCGCGCTTCTGCAGGATGGTGGTCGCCAGGGCCTTGTACTCCTTGGCCAGCTCCTCGGCGCGCTCACTGACGGGGACGGCGTCGACCGTGATGGCCTCCACCCACAATGCGGCGCCGGGCCCGGTGGTGCCGGTGCCGACGCGCACCCGGTCCACGCCGCGCACCACGGCGGCGGGCTCGCCTCCGGGCAGCCTGCCGACCTGCTCCACGACGGCCTGCACGCCGACGGCGCCGTAACGGCCGTCGATGCGGGGAACGAGGAGGACTCGCGGCTTGTTGCGTCCGGATGCGCGGCTCGACGACTCGGCCGCGTCGATCGCCGCACGCACCTCGGAGTCGGACAGGTCCAGCGGGACCACCATGCCCGGCAGGACCACCTCGTCGTCCAGCGGCAGGACCGGGAGGGTCAAGCTCTCACTCATGCGAACTCCCAAGGGTTGAGTTATACAGACTCAATTCATTGGAGCCCTCCAGTGTTCCCTTCCTTGCCGATGTTCGCTCAGAGCGATCGTAATCATGTAAGCCAGAGCTTTGACGCCCGGAGAGGTATACGTAGTAGACCGTCTGGTCTACGCTGTATACCGTGAAGACGACATCAGAGCGCCTGGCCGAGATGGCGCACGACATCCTGGTGCGTGAAGGCCCCGAGGCCGTGACCATGCGACGGGTCGCCGACGCGGCGGGCGTCACCGCCATGGCGATCTACAAGCACTATCCGAACCGCCAGGCGCTGCTGGGCGTCGTGGTGGACCGCGCCTTCCGGAGCCTGGAGACGGGCTGGGGCCTGCGCGGGGCGGGCGGCGACTGGGAGAGCCGGCTCTTCGGGCTGCTGGAGGACTTCCTGGACTTCGCCCTCGGCACCCCGCATCTGTACACGTACCTGATGACCGAGCGGAGGGAGCACGCCAGGCGCTTTCCCGACGACTTCACCGGCGGCCGCTCACCCGCCTTCACCCACCTGGTGGCGCTGGTGGAAGAGGCCATGCGCGCCGGGCGACTGCGCGACGACGACCCGCTCGAGGTGACGCTGGCGCTCACGTCCGGGGTCCACGGCCTGGTCCAGCTCCACCTGGGCGGGCGCGTCGGGTTGCCGGAGGAGGAGTTCCGCGCGCTGTGCCGCAGAACGGTCAGGAGGGTCCTCGATGGCGTCAAGGCGTAGGCGCGGGCTCGTCGTGGTCCTGACTCTCGTGGTCGCCGCGGTGGCCGCGGTGGGCTACGGCGCCTGGTACGGCAGCGAGCAGGCGGTCGGCGTCGTCCACTACGGCGAGGCCAACACGATGGTGCTGGCCTCCCGGCCGGACGCGGTCACCCTCACCGAGACGCCCGAGACCCGCAAACCGGGCATCTACTGGCTGGAGTGGACCGGGGCGTACACCATGCTCGGACCGATCAGCACGCGGCGGGACGGCCGGGTGACGCGCACAGTGCTGCGCGGCCGGGTCCCCTCGGCGGGCACCCCCGGCTGGTTCGGCAACGTCCCGCCCGGCAACCCCGAGGTCGCCTGGGGAGTGGACTTCTCCGAGATCGCCGTCCCCACCGACCTCGGCCCCGCCCCGGCCTGGTACGTGCCCGGCCGCGGCACCACCTGGGCCGTCGCGGTGCACGGGCAGAACGGCAGGCGCAAGGCCGAGCTGAAGGTGCTGCCGGTCGTGCACGAGCTGGGCCTGCCGTTCCTGGTCATCACCTACCGCAACGACGAGGGCGCGCCCCGCTCCCCCGACGGACTGCTGCACCAGGGGGTCAGCGAGTGGCGTGACCTGGAGGCGGCCATGCGCGCGGCGCAGGGCATGGGAGCGCGGCGTTTCGTCCTGTACGGGACGTCCATGGGCGGTGCGATCATCGGCCAGTTCCTGACCCACTCGGCGCTGGCGGGCACGGTGGACCGGGTGGTCCTGGACGCTCCCATGATCGACGCCGGCATGACCAGTGAACAGGGCGCGAAGAACCTCGGCATGCCGGCGATCTTCGGGACACTCGCCGCCGGCGTCATCGCCTGGCGCACCGGCGTGGATCTCGACCGGATCAGCCTCATCCGGCACCCGCCCGTGGTGCGGCCGCCGCTGTTGCTCCTCCACACCACGGGCGACACCGCGCACCCGGTGCGCGAGTCACGTGACCTGGCCGCCGCCGGGGCACGGCTCGGCTGGGACGTCCGGCTGGAGGAGTTCCCGTACGGAGAGCACACCGAGGCCTGGAACACCGACCGGGCGCGCTACGAGCAAGCCGTGCGCGCCTTCCTGTCGGAGGGCGCATGACCTCGGCTTGTCCGAGCGCGCGCGACCTCGGCGGCGTCCCCCTGCGGTGCGACCGCGGGTCAGCCGGGCGGAGGGGCGCCCTCCTCCGCGGGGCCGTCGGTGGCGGTATCGGCCGCAGGCTCGCCGGGGGCGTGCTGCGCGGACGTTCGGCCGGCGCTCTGGTGGCCGAGCAGATACGCTGAGTAGCCGTTCGCCGCCGGAGAGGCGCCCGCCTCATGGGGGGTGACGAACATGGGGAACTGGTGTTGAGTCATGTCGAGTCGCCTTCGTTGCGTGTGACGGGGCGCCGACGGGCCGAGGGGGACGACTCCTGGTGCAACAGGATGCCGCCGTCCCCCTCGCCCACTGACGCCGGGGCGTTGCCGCTCTCCGCATGACGGCCATTCATCGTACGTGAATACGATGCACGTTCACGTTCACTTCCGAGGGCGCGCGGGGCCCTCTCGACGGAAGCGTACAAAACATCGAGACCGCCCCGTGCGGGTACTCGTGAATCAAGCTCGGATCAATTTTCCTTCAGGAATCGTACTGGTCAGGAGGCACTTGCTCGGCCGGCGGCGCGCATGCGAGCAGCCCAGCTGGGGTCATTTATCCGCATTTATAGAAAATGCTGTTGTAGCCGGGGCACGGAATTCTTCGTGAAGAAGAAAAGGAGCGCGGGCGACCGGGATTTTTAACGACACGGTGTCATCATCCGCTTGACGGGAGGGCCGCAGGTTTGTGACACTGTGTCATGAAACTGCGGTACGTGATGAGGTGTGGGTGTGACGTCGTTCTCCGAAGCGTTGAGGAACGCCACGTGGGGTGACCACCAGGCGGCCGAGGGCGAGAGCTACCTCACGGAGCTCATGGGCGGCCGGCTCAGCGCCGCCGAGTACGGCGAAATGGTCGCGCAGCACCACTTCGCGTACGCGGCGCTCGACGGCGTGTCCCGCGAACTGACGGACCACCCGGTGGCGGGACGGTTCGTGTTCCCTGAGTTGTACCGCGAGCGGGCGCTGGAACGCGACCTCGCCACGATCTACGGCGAAGGATGGCGCGACCGGATCACCCCGTCGAAGTCCACCCGGACCCTGGTGGCCCGGATCGAGCAGGTGGCCGGCTGGCCCGGCGGGTACGTCGCCCACCACTACACCCGCTACATGGGCGACCTGTCGGGCGGGCAGTTCATCCGGATGGAGCTCCAGCGCATCTACGGGTACGCGAAGGGCGGCGGGGTCGACTTCTACGTGTTCGACGAGGTGGGCAGCCTGCCGAGGTTCAAGCAGGAGTACCGCTCCCGGCTGGACGCGTTCGGGGAGGGCCTCGACGAGCAGGAGCGGCAGCGCGTCGTCCGCGAGGTGAAGCTGGCCTACCAGCTCAACACCGAGGTGCTGGCCGAGCTGCTGCACACGGTGCGCGCGGCGGCCTAGGTCACCGCGCCGTCACAGGTCCGGGCTCCGCCTCGGCCTGCGCGGCCGCGCGGCCTACCATGACCCTATGCCCCGGATCTCCGCCGCGACCATCGGCGAGCACCGCGCCCGCACGCGCGAGCGCATCCTCCAGGCGGTCTCCCGCCTGTCGCGCGAGCAGGGCATCGACGCGCTCTCGATGACCGACGTCGCGCACGAGGCCGGCATCACCAGGACCGCGCTCTACAACTACTACCCCGACAAGGCGGCGCTCCTGCTCGCCTTCACCGAGCAGGTCACCAGCTACTTCATCGAGAGCTACGAGCGGGAGCTGCCCTACGGGGCGACCCCCGCCGAGCGGCTGCGCGCCTACGTGCGGCTCCAGCTCACCGGCCTGGTCGCCCACCCGCATCCCGGCCCCGCCGACCTCGGCGCCGCCCTCGGCCCCGACGCCTACCAGCGGCTGGCCGAGCACGTCGCCCCCATGCAGCGGATCCTGGCGGAGATCCTGGAGAGCGGCGCCGCGTCGGGCGACTTCGAGGTGCCGGACGTGGCGGCGACCGCGCGGATGGTGCTGGCGGTGATCGGCGCGGAGCGGGTGCCCCTGGTGAGCGGCGCCGACACCGTGGACCGGGCCGGGGAGCGGGTGTCGGACTTCGTGCTGCGCGCCCTGGGGGCCCGCACCGGGGGCTGACCGCAGGGGCCCGGGGGGAGATCAAGGTCTACCTCGGGGCGGTGACAGGATGGGGCCCATGGAGAACGGCCACATCCGGCTCGCGTCCGCCCGGGGGCGGTGGATCCTCGCCGCCACGGTCCTGGGCTCCGGCCTGACCTTACTCGACAGCACGATCGTCAACGTCGCCCTGCCCTTCCTCGGCAAGGAGCTGGACGCCGACATGGCGGGCCTGCAGTGGACGGTCAACGCCTACACGCTCACGCTGGCCGGCCTCATCCTGCTGGGCGGGTCGCTCGGCGACCGGTTCGGCCGGCGCAAGGTGTTCGTCATCGGCACGGTGTGGTTCGCGATCGCGTCCGCGATGTGCGGGCTGGCCCCCGACGTGGGGTTCCTGGTGGCCGCGCGGGCGCTGCAGGGCGTGGGCGGGGCGCTGCTCACGCCCGGCTCGCTGGCCATCATCCAGGCGTCGTTCGTGAAGGCCGACCGGCCACGCGCGGTGGGCGCCTGGTCCGGGCTGGGCGGCGTGGCCGCCGCTGTGGGCCCGCTGCTCGGCGGCTGGCTGGTGGAGTGGGCGGGCTGGCGGTGGGCGTTCCTCATCAACCTGCCGTTCGCGGCGCTGGTGGTGCTGGTCGCCGCGCGGCACGTGCCCGAGAGCAGGGACGAGCAGGCCTCCGGCCGCTTCGACGTGCTGGGCGCGGTGCTGGCGGCGCTGACGCTGGCCGGCATCACGTACGGGCTGATCGACCTGAGCGCCCCCGCGCCGCTGATCGCCGGCGTGGCGCTGGGTGTGGCGTTCGTGCTGGTCGAGCGGCGGCGCTCACCGGACGCGCTGGTGCCGGTCGGGATCTTCCGCGACCGGGTGTTCACCGCGGTCAACGTGGTGACGCTGATCATGTACGCGGCGATGGGCGTGGTGTTCTTCCTGCTGGTGGTGCAGCTCCAGGTGGTGTCCGGGTTCTCGCCCATCGCGGCGGGCCTGTCGCTGCTGCCGACGACCGTGCTGATGCTGCTGCTGTCGGCGCCGGCCGGGGAGGTGGCCAAGAGGTTCGGGCCGCGCCTGCCGATGACGGTGGGCATCGTCGTGGCGGGCGCCGGGTTCCTGTGGATGAGCACGATCTCCACCGGCGCCTCGTACCTGCTCCAGGTCCTTCCGGCGGTGGCCGTCTTCGGTCTCGGCCTGTCGGCGGCCGTGGCCCCGCTGACGGCCACCGTGCTGGCCACCGCCGAGGAGCGGTACGCGGGCACGGCCAGCGGCGTCAACAACGCGGTGGCGCGCACGGGCAGCCTGCTCGCGGTGGCCGCGGTGCCGCCGCTCGTCGGCCTGGTCGGCGACGCGTTCGAGCAGCCGGCGGTGTTCGACGCGGGCTTCCGGACCGCGATGATGGTCAGCGCGGTGATGATGTTCGTCTCCGCGGCCATCACGTTCCTCACGATCAGGACGAACGTGCTCGACCCGGAGCGGGCCGACCGCTGAGGCGCCCCGCGGCCCTAGAACGTGAACGGCTGGCTGCGGACGCTGTTGTCGAAGTTGGACAGCAGCAGCTCCGGCTCGCCGACCGCGCGGATCCCCGGCAGCCGCGTGAGCAGCTCGCGGAACATCGTGCGCATCTCCTGGCGGGCCAGATTGGCGCCGAGGCAGAAGTGCGGCCCCGGCCCGCCGAAGCCGACGTGCGGCTTGGTGTCGCGGGTGATGTCGAACGCGTCGGGGTCGGGGAAGACGCTCTCGTCGCGGTTGGCGGAGCCGTAGAAGAGCACGACCTTGTCGCCCTGCTTCAGCTCCAGCCCGCGCAGTGAGTAGTCCTGTGTGACGGTGCGGCGGAACTGCATGATCGGGGAGACGTAGCGGACCATCTCCTCGATGGCGCCGTTGATGTGGCCGTCGAAGTCACTCGCCAGCAGCTCGCGCTGGGCGGGGTTGTCGGTGAGCAGCTTGATGCCGTGGGCCATCGTGTTGCGCGCGGTCTCGTTGCCGGCGACCAGCAGCAGCGCGAAGAACGAGCCCAGCTCCTTGTCGGTGAGCTTCTCGCCGTCGGGGTTGGCGGTGACCAGCAGCGAGATCAGGTCGCCCTGGGGGTCGGCGGCGCGCTCGTGACCGAGCTTGATCACCATGCGCTGCAGGGCGAGCAGGGCCAGCATGTTCTGGCCGGCGAGCTGGATGCTGCGGGCCAGGCTGGGGCGCACACCGGTGTAGGCCGTGGAGACGTCGACGTGCTCGTGGACCTTCTCGCGCAGCTCCTGCGGGATGTCGAGCATGTCGCAGATGACGTGGATGGGCAGCCGGGCGGCGACCTGGTGGACGAAGTCGCGCGGCCCGTCCTCGACCACGTCGTCGACGATCCGCGCGCAGGCCGCCTCGATGTCGCCCTGCAGACCGGCCAGCATGCGCGGGCTGAAGGAGCGGGTGACGATGCGCCGCAGGCGGGCGTGGCGGGGGTCGTCCATGTTGACCATCGACTCGCCGAACACCTGCTTCACCCAGCCGGGCGGCTCGGGGTTGGTGACGGCCGGCTCGCTGGAGAACACCTTGGCGTTGCGGCTGGCCTCCACCACGTCGGCGTGGCGGACCAGGGCGTAGAAGCCCTTGCCGGAGCGCAGGAGCGGCACCCGCTTCTCCTCGAAGAACACCGGGTGCTCCAGCTGCCGGAGCCGGGCGAACGCCTCGTTGCGCTCCTTGGGGGGCTTGCGCCAGAAGTCCAGGTCCGCGAGATCGATGTCCGCCACGTCGATAGCCACGCGCCTATCCTGGCACGGTCCCGGGCCGGCCCGTGATGGGATCGTCGTGCCGGCCGGGCTTCCTGTTCGCGGGGGTCGATGTGCATCCGGACCTCTTGGCGCGTTCCCGTGCCGTTCAGGCCCGGTTCCTTCCGGGGAGTCATCACTGGAGACATGAAAGCGCTGCTCGCCGCATGTCTGCTCCTCCCTCTCGCCTCCGGCCCGGCTCACGCCGAGGCGGGTACGGCCGCCTCCGGCAGGGTCGCTGCCGGTACGGCCGCCGCCGCGCGGTCGTGCGGCGGCGGGGCCTCCGACTTCGACGGCGACGGCCGTCCCGACCTCGCCGTGGCGGCGCCGTACGACGACCGGCGCGCCGGCTCCGTGACCGTCCTGTACGGCGACGGGCGGAAGGTGCGGCTCGTCCAGGACGACGCCGAGCCGGGTGACTCGTTCGGCTCGGCGCTGGCCACCGGGGACTTCGACGGCGACCGGTGCGCCGACCTGGCGGTGGGGGTGTCGGAGGAGTTCGCGGGCGAGCGGGTGCCGGGCGGTGACGGCAACGGCGCGGTCCAGGTCTTACACGGCTCACCGGAGGGGCTGCGCGCGGGCGAGCGGCTGGTGCTGCGCAAGCCGTCCAGCGACCGGTTCGGCGCCACGCTGGCGGCGGGCGACCTGGACGGCGACGGCCGCGACGAGCTGGCGGTGGGCGCGCCCACCCGGGGGCGGGGCGGCGCGGTGGTCGTCTACTGGATGAAGGGGCGCGGCCCGTACGAGATCACGCAGCGCACCCGCTGGGTGCGGCAGGCCGCGAACGTCACCGACCAGGGGGGCGGCGCGCTCGCGATGGGCGACTTCGACGGCGACGGCCGCGACGAGCTGGCCGTGGGCGCGCCCGCCGACAGCGTCACCCAGGACGGCCAGGGCTCGGTGACCATGCTCGACGTCGCGCGCGGCCGGGCCCTGGGCCTGACGCAGAGCAGCCCGGGGATCAAGGGCTCGGCGGAGAAGTGGGACGCGTTCGGCGCGGCGCTGACCTCCGGCGACTTCGACGGCGACGGCCGCGACGACCTGGCCGTCGGGGTGCCCGGCGAGGGGCTGAGCGCCAACCAGCGGGCGATGGACTACGGCGACGGGGCCGTGCACGTGCTCTACGGGGGCCGCTCCGGGCTGCGGGGGGCCCGGAGCGAGATGTGGACGCAGCGGCTGCTGCGGGGCGAGCCGCGCTACTACGACCGGTTCGGGGCGGCGCTGGCGGCCGGGGACTTCAACGGCGACGGCGACGACGAGCTGGCGGTGGGGGTGCCGGGCGAGAACGCGGTGCAGGTGCTGGCCTCCGCCCCGGCGGGCGGCCTGACCCGCCACGGGGACGGGCTGGTCAAGGGGCGCGGCGCGGTCCCGGCCGTGCTGCCGGCCGCGCGCGGCGAGCACGTCTCGGCCCTGTCCGTCACGGCGGCGAGGAAGGCGCCCGGAGGACCGGCTGACGGGCTGGTGGTGGCCGAGCCGGACAAGGGCGCGGTGTGGCTCGTGCCGGGCGCGCGCAAGCCGGGCCCGTACCCGGGGGTGCGGCCCGGCCGGGCGCGGGAGCTGGGCGAGGGCGCCGGCCTGTACGGCTACGCGCTGGGGTAGGAGCCCGGCTCGGCGGCGGGCAGGACGACGCGGAAGACCGCGCCCTTCCCCGGCTGCGACGAGGCGGTGATCGCGCCCCCGTGCGCCTCCACGAGCGTGGCCGCGATCGACAGGCCCAGCCCGGCCCCGCCGGCGCCGCGCGCCGGGTCCGCCCGGTAGAAGCGCTCGAACACCAGCTCCGCGATCTCCTGCGGGAACCCCGGCCCCTCGTCGGCCACCTCCAGCTCCACCCGGTCGCCGGACACGCCGACCCCGACGCGGAACGGCGTGCCGGGCGGCGTGTGGGTGAGCGCGTTGCCGATGAGGTTGCCCAGCACCTGGCCCAGGCGCGGCTCGTCGCCGACCACCGGCACGGGCCCCTCTCCCCCGTCGAGCCGGACCAGCTCGATGACCCGGTCGGGGGCGAGCGTCTGCGCGTCGATGACGGCGGTCGCGGCCAGGCTCAGCAGGTCCACGGGGCGCCGGTCGAGGGCGCGCCGCTGGTCGAGCCGGGCCAGCAGCAGCATGTCCTCCACGAGCAGCCCCATGCGGGCGGCCTGCCCCTCGATGCGGCCGAGCAGCCGGACCGCCTCGTCCAGGCTCCGCTCCTCACCCAGCCGGTACAGCTCGGCGAAGCCCCTGATGGAGGTGAGCGGGGTGCGCAGCTCGTGGGAGGCGTCGGCCATGAACCTGCGCATGACCTCCTCCGACCGCCGGGCGGCCGTGGCCGAGCGGCGGGCCTCCTCGGCCGCCGCCTCCCGCTCCCGCACCGCCACCTCGATCCGGCCGAGCATGCCGTTGAGCGCCCGGCCGAGCTTGCCGACCTCGGTGGTGGCGGCCCACAGCGGCACCCGGCGCGACAGGTCGCCGCCGGCGATGTCGCGGGCGGTGCGGGCGATCTCGCCGAGGGGGCGCAGGCTCCGCCGTACGACCCAGTAGCAGGCGATCCCCAGCACGACCAGCGTGCCGCCGCCGCCCACGACGACGATGAGCATCAGCTGCGAGACGGTGCCGTCCACGTCGCCGAGGTTGATCGCGACGACGCGGCTGTCGCCGTCGCGGGCGGGCACGGCGATCACCCGCCACAGCGGCCCGTCGGCGGGCAGCGACTCGACGGTGAAGGGACGGCCGGCGCGGCGGGCGACCTCGGCGCTGGTCAGGCGGGGCAGGTTCGGGGTGTAGTCGTCGGTGGACTCGGAGAACCTGCGGATCACGGTGCCGCCCGCGTCGACGAGCACGCCGTGGAACAGGCCGTAGAAGCGCTCCGGCGACCGGGGGCCGGCGGTGGGGTCGGGGGGCGGCGGCATGCGCGCCGGGCGGCTGGCGGAGTGGAGCTGCTGGTCGACCCGCTCCACGAGGTAGCCGCGCAGCAGCCGGACGGCGAACAGCCCGGTCAGCGCGATGGCCAGCGTGACCATCAGCAGCGTCGCGGAGACCAGGCGCAGCCACAGCGGGGTGCGCGCCAGGCGGCGCCGCACGCCGTGGACGGCCTCAGTCCCGCGTCCCACGCTCATTCCCTCCGGGTCAGTCCTTCGGCGGGCGCAGGATGTAGCCGACGCCGCGCAGGGTGTGCAGGTGCCGGCGCTCGCCCGTGTCGAGCTTGCGCCGCAGGTAGGAGACGTACGACTCGACGAGGCCGACGTCGGTGCGCCAGTCGCCGTTCCAGACGTGGTCGAGGATCTGGGTCTTGGACAGCACCCGGCCGGTGTTGAGCATGAAGTAACGCAGCAGCCGGAACTCGGTGGGCGACAGCCGCACGGGCAGCCCGTTGCGCCACACCTCGTGCGTCTCCACGTCGAGCTCCAGGTCGCCGGAGCGCAGCCGGTTGGGCAGGGGCGCGCCGCGCCGGGTGCGGCGCAGCACGGCGCGGATGCGGGCGATGACCTCCTCCAGGCTGAACGGCTTGGTGACGTAGTCCTCGCCGAGCCCCAGCCCCGCCAGCCGGTCCTCGGGGGTGTCCTTGGCGGTGACGAACAGCACCGGGACGCGCCGGCCGCGCGAGCGCAGCCGGGTGGCGACGGTCAGGCCGTCGAGGTCGGGCAGCATCACGTCGAGCATGACGAGGTCGGGCGCGCGCTCCTCGGCCACCCGCAGCGCGCTCTTGCCGTCGGCGGCGGTGAACACCTCGAAGCCGGCCATGCGCAGGCTCGCCGAGAACAGCTCCCTGATGTTGGGCTCGTCGTCGACGACCAGCAGCCTGGCCTCGGGGACGCTCATCGGCCGCCGCCTCCCTGGGTGATCGACACGGCCGACACCGAGCCGTCGGCGGCCTTCTCCCCGCGCACCACGACGGTGGTGCCGGTGGCCAGGTCGGACACCTTGGCGGGCTTGGAGATCTGCACCGTGGTCGAGCCGGTGGTCGTGACGGTGACGGTGGAGCCGTCCATGGCCTTCAGGTATACCTTGCCGTCCGCCACCTTCTCGACGGTGCCCACCGTCCCGCCGCCTCCCATGCGGCCCATGCCGGGCTGCCCGCCCGGCTGCCCGCCGGGCTGACCGCCGTAACCGGGCGGGGTGCCGTACCCCTGGGGCATGCCGTTGCCGCGCTGGCCGTACCCCTGGGGCCCGGCGCCCGCCTGCCGGCCGGCGGCGGCCGGCACGGCGTCGCCGCCCAGCGTCTTGTGCGCCTGGATGCCGATCAGCACGCCGGCCACCAGCACCACGCCGGCCCCGAGCGCGAGCGTGAGCTTGGACGGCGCCCGGCGCGGCTGGACGGCCAGCTCCTCGCGCAGGTCGTCGCGGAACGGCGAGGAGTCGAGCGAGCTGTCGCGCTCGGCCATGTCAGTCTCCTAGGGGGATACGGGGATGGGGGACGCGTCACTCGTGGCGCAGGGCCTGGATCGGCCTCAGCTTGGCGGCCCGGTTGGCGGGATAGCTGCCGAAGAACAGCCCGATGCCGACCGACACGCCGAGGGCCAGCACGACGGACGACGGGACGAGCACCGGCTCGATGCCGGCGATGGTGAACCGGGTGCCGGCGAAGGCCACGAGCACCCCGGACAGCCCGCCGACGAGGCTCAGCAGCGTGGCCTCCATCAGGAACTGGCCGAGGATCGCGCCGCGGGGCGCGCCGATGGCCTTGCGGATGCCGATCTCCCTGGTCCGCTCGGTGACGGTGACGAGCATGATGTTGGTGATGCCGATGCCGCCGACCAGCAGGGAGATCGCCGCGACCGCGCCGAGCAGCACCGTGAAGGTGCTGGTCGCCGCGCTGACGGTCTCCTGGAGGGTGGCCTGGTTGAGGATGCGGTAGTCGGCTGCGGCCGTGCCGGTGATGCCGTGCCGCTGGTTGAGCAGCGCCGTGACCTCGGCCTGCGCCGTCTCGGTGGCGGACGCCCCGGTGGCCCGGACGACGATCGAGCCGAGCGACCCGAACCCGGTCAGGCTCTGCTGGACGGCGGGCAGCGGCGCGATGGCCACGTCGTCGGCGTCCTGCATGCCGCTGGAGCCGCTCTCCTTGAGAACGCCGACGACCGTGAACGGCACGCCCGACACGCTCACCTGCCGGCCGACCGGGTCGAGGTCGCCGAACAGCTCCTCGGCCACGGTCGTGCCCAGCACCATGACCTTGCGGGCGGCCAGCACGTCGTCGTTGAAGAAGTACGTGCCCCGCTCCACCTGCTTGTTCATGGCCTCGAAGTAGCTCGGGTAGGTGCCGACGAGCTGCGAGACGGTGTGGCTGGCGGCCTCGTAGGTGGCGGTGGCCGAGCCGGCGGTCACGACGGGCGAGACGGTCGCGACCGACGGGGCGGCCGCCTTGTCGGTCAGGGCCTCGGCGTCGGCCAGGGTGAGCTGCCTGGCCTGCGTGCGGGGGCCGGTGTTCTGGCCTCCGCCGCCGGGGGCGCCCCGGCCGCCGCCCGCGCCTCCGCCGGTGAAGGACGGCGAGATGGTGAGGGTGTTGGCGCCGAGCCGCTGGATGTTCTGCTGGATGCTCTGGGACGAGCCCTCGCCGACGGCCACGAGCAGGATGACCGCGGCGACGCCGATGAGGATGCCCAGCGTGGTCAGGGCGCTGCGCATCTTGTTGGCCAGCAGGCCGCGCAGCGCGAAGCGAACGATCTCCAGCCGGTTCACCGGGCGGCCTCCGCGAGCCTCGGCGGCGGGCCGTCGACCGGCGCCTGCCTGCGGTCCTCCACGACCTCGCCGTCCACGAGCCGGATGACCCGCTTGGCGTGCGCGGCGACGTCGTCCTCGTGGGTGATGACCACGATCGTGCGGCCGGACTGGCTGAGCCGGTCGAGGATGTCGAGCACGTCGCGGGTGGAGGCGGTGTCGAGGTTGCCGGTGGGCTCGTCCGCCAGCAGCAGGGCCGGCGCGGTGACGAGGGCGCGGGCGACGGCGACGCGCTGCTGCTGGCCGCCGGAGAGCTGGTTGGGCTCGTGGTGGATCCGGTCGGACAGGCCCACCTGCTCCAGCGCGGCGAGCGCGCGGGCTCGGCGCTCGGCCTGGCCGACGCCGCCGTACACGAGCGGCAGCTCCACGTTCGCCAGCGCGCTCATCCGCGGGATCAGGTTGAACGACTGGAAGACGAAGCCGACCCTGCGGTTGCGCAGCAGGGCGAGCTGGTGCTCGTCGAGCAGGCCCACGTCGGCGCCGTCGATCCGGTAGCTGCCGGAGGTGGGGACGTCGAGGCAGCCGAGGATGTTCATGAGGGTGGACTTGCCGGAGCCGGAGGCGCCCATGATGGCGACGTAGTCGCCCTTGTCGACGTCGAGGTCCACGCCGCGCAGCGCGCGGACCCGGGCGTCGCCCTCGCCGTACTCCTTGACCAGGTCCCGCACGCGCAGGACGGGAGCGGTCACCGCCCGCCTCCGGGCACGCCGCCGCCGCCGGGGAAGCCGCCGCCGAAGCCGCGCTGCTGGCCGTTGCCCGTGCCCGTCCCGGTGCCGGTGCTGACGGAGGGCAGGACGAGCACGTCGCCCTCGGACACGCCGGAGGTGATCTCCGAGGTGGCGGTGCCGCGCACCCCCACCTGGACCGGGGTCCTGACCTGGCCGCCGTTCCTCAGCAGCGTGACCGTGCTCTGGCCGCCGCTGGTGGAGATGGCGGCGGTGGGGACGGTGACGGCGTTCTCGGCGGTGCCCACGACGACCTCGACGGTGGCGGTCTGGCCGAGCCGGACCTGCGCGGGCACGCTGCCGAACGTGATCGTCACCGGGTACTGGACGACGTTGTTGCTGGTGGCGGCGACCGGCTGGATCTGGCTCACCTTGCCGGTGGCGGTGACGCCGGGCAGCGCGTCGAAGGTGACGGTGGCGCTCTGGCCGACCTTCAGCTTGCCGGCGTCCGACTCGGTGAACGAGCCGACGAGCTGGAGCTTGCGGGTGTCGGCCACCTCGATGAAGCCCGACGTACCGGACGAGCCGGACGAGGCGGACGAGGCGGACGAGCTGTTCGCCCCCGGCTGGCCGGACTGGGTCTGCCCTGAGCCCGAGGACGAGCCGGAGCCGGAGGAGGAGCCGCCGACGCTGCCGTTCACGGCGGTGACCGTGCCGGCGAAGGGCGCCCGGATCACGGTGCCCGCGACCGTGCGGCTCGCCTCGCGGTAGGCGTTGCGCGCCTTGACGTAGGCGGCGTAGAGCTGCGCGGTCGAGGTTCCGTCCTCGGTGGCGGAGGCCAGCGTGGCCTCGGCGGCCGACAGGGTCTCCCGCGCGGCGGCGTCGTCCACCTCGGCGAGGATGTCGCCCTTGCTCACCTTGTCGCCGGCCTTGACGTTGACGCGCTCGACCGTGCCGCTCGTGCCGAACGTCAGCGCCCTGCTCTTGGCGCTCTCCACGGAGCCCGACGCGGTCACCGAGGCGGTCACGCTGCCCCGGCCGGCCGTCGCGGTCCGCAGGGCCGTCTCGCCGGCCGCCTCGTCCGTGCCGAGCTGGGCATAGGCGAACGCGGCACCGCCCAGGAGGAGCACCACCAGCGCTCCGTTGGTCACCAGCGTCCTGCGGCTGGTAGTGGTCGTCGGCGCTCTGCGCCTGGGGGACACCTTCACAGGCGGTGACCCTGGCACACCAGCCTGCGCCGGAGCCGGGAGCTTGCTGAAGGTTCGCTGACAACGACCGCCGCCCCGAAGGCACACAGCGAACTCTGAGCCGGCTCGCAGGAGGGCGTGAACCTGCCGCGCCAGGATGGGCCGTCATGAGACCGACTTCGCGGCCGAAGGCGCTCGCGCTGGGCGCGCTGGCCCTGGCCGTCCTGGCGGGCGGCTCCGGCCTGGCCGTAGCGCTGCGCGACGACGCCCCGGCCACCGCCCGGATCCAGCTGGCGGCGGCCAGGCGCGGCGCGGTGACCGCCTCGGTGACGGCCGCCGGCAACACCGTCGACGGGTCGCGCCGCGACCTGGCCTTCGGCGGCTCGGGGACCGTGACGCGCGTGTACGTCAAGGTCGGGGCCAAGGTGCGCAAGGGGCAGGTGCTGGCCCGGATCGACGGCCGCGCCGCGCGGGAGTCGTACGAGGCGGCCAAGGCGGACCTGGCGGCGGCCGAGGAGGCGCTGGAGGACGCGTCGTCGTCCACGACGGCCACCTCGTCCTGCGCCCCGTCCTCCTCGGCGGCCCCGGCAGCCGCCGCCCAGGGTCTCGCCGCACAGGCAGCCGTGTTCCGGCAGGCCGGGACGCCCGCCCCTCTTCACGGGACGGCTGCCTCCCCCACGCCCACGCCCTCCTCGGCGTCGCACCCTCCCGGCCGCCCCTCGCCGGACCCGACCCGGCCTGAGCCGCGGCCCACGGCGACCGTCACCGTGACGGCCACCGTGACGGCCACCGTCACGGTCACCGCGACGGCGACGGCGACGGCGACGGCGACCACGACCGTCACCGCCGCGCCGCCGACCCGCCCCTCGACCACGGAGCCCACCGCCGGACCGACGGGCGGCCCGGCTCCGACTCCCACTGTGCCCCCCGCTGGGTCCCCCACGGGACGTCCCACCGGCGGCCCGAGCGCCGGCCCGACCGGCAAGGCCAGCCCGGGGACCAGCGGCAGGCCGACCGGGAAGGCGACCGGCAAGCCCACGGGCAAGCCGTCGGGCGGGCCCTCCGGCCGGCCCTCGGGCGGTCCCAGCACCCGCGCCTCCAGCGGCGCGCGTCCCTCCCAGGGGGCGTGCGCCCCGGGCGGCGGCGCGAAGGGCGGGCTCGGCGAGGAGCAGGCGCAGGCGAACGTCGACCGCGCCCAGGCGGCGCTGGAGCAGGCCGCCGACGCCGTACGGGGCACCCGCATCGTGGCCCCCGCCGCCGGCACGGTCCTGTCGGTCGCGGGCCGGGCCGGTGACGCCGCCGGCGGCGGCACGTTCGTCAGCCTCGGCGACCTGGACGAGCAGCAGGTCCAGGCCATGGTCACCGAATCCGACGTGAACCGGCTCAAGATCGGCCAGAAGGCGCAGATCACCCTGGCCACGCGCCCCGGGCAGCGGTACGCGGGCCGGGTGACCGGCATCGCCCCGACCGCCACCACGGACGGCAGCCTCGTCCGCTACTCCGTCGCGCTGGCCTTCGACGAGCCGCCGTCGGGCATCATGCTGGGTCAGACGGCGTCGGTCGTGGTGACGACCGGCAGCGCGGCGGACGCCGTCTACGTGCCCGTCGCGGCGGTGCGCGGCCGCGCGGACGGCGCCTCGGTGGTCACCGTGCGCTCGGGCGGCCGGGACGCCACCCGCGTGGTGCGCACGGGCGTGCGCGGCGACCAGTACGTGCAGGTCACCTCGGGCCTCAGCGAGAGCGACCAGGTGGTGCTGGAGGGCGGCTCGGGGAGCGGATTCCCCGACGGGGCCTGGCCGGGACGCTGAGCCAATCTTCAGCGTCCGCACAGGAGACGGTCAGGCAGGGACGGACAGGCAGAGACGGTCAGGCGCGGGCCTGGGCGGTGGACGGGATCGTGACCCGGTGCGCCGTCCTGGCCCTGGCTCCCCTGCGGGAGATGTAGTCGAGGGTCCGGTAGTCCACCGACAGCTCGTCGGGGGTGAGCCTGGCCATCAGGTACCCGCGCCGCTGGTCGATGAACGAGATGTGCGGGTTCTCCGACAGCGCCTCGGCGATCCACGCCTTGTCGCGGTAGCCGTCGCCGTCGCTGGCGATCGAGGAGGCGATGAGCTCCTTGGCGATCACCGGCGCGTCGGGGTCGTCGAAGTCGGTCTTGAGGTCGGCCAGGTGGTGCATGTGGGCGTCGCCGGTCAGGACGACCGGGTTCGACGTGGCCGCGAGCGAGCCGAGGAGCCGGGTGCGCTCGGGGGCGTAGCCGTCCCAGGAGTCGAGGTTCACCTCGCGGCCCGGCCCGACCTTGTAGTCGCGCTGCGTCATCATGATCTGCTGCCCGAGCAGGTTCCACCGGGCGGTGGAGCCGCGCAGGCCGCTCTCCAGCCAGCTCCACTGGTCCGGGCCGAGCAGCGTCCGCCCGGAGTCGAGCCGGTCGTCGCAGCCGGCCCGCACCCCGTCCAGGCACGCCTGGTCGTCGCGGAACTGGCGGGTGTCGAGCAGGTGGAAGCGCGCCAGCGGCCCCCAGGAGACGCGCCGGTTGACCCGCAGCACGGCGCCCTGCAGGCTGGCGCGGCGCAGCGGCATGTTCTCGTAGTAGGCGCGGAAGGCGTGGGCGCGGCGGCCGGCGAACCCGGGCGCGCCGGTGCTGGAGACGGAGCCGGCCCAGTTGTTCTCGATCTCGTGGTCGTCGAAGGCCACCAGCCACGGGGCCGTGGCGTGGGCGAGCTGGAGGTCGGGGTCGCTCTTGTACTGGGCGTGGCGGAGCCGGTAGTCGGCGAGCGTGGCGCACTTGCCGGGCGTGTGGGTGCGGACCCGGCCGGCGAGCGCGGTGTAGCCGCTCGGGCCGTACTCGTACATGTAGTCGCCGAGGAAGACGACAAGCTCCGGCTCCTCCTCGGCCAGGCGCCGGTAGGCGGTGTAGTAGCCGTGCTCGTAGTGGGCGCACGCGGCGACGGCGAACGCGAGGGACCGCTCCCCCGCGGGAGCGGTCCGGGTCCGGCCGGCGGGCGACAGCCGGCCCTGGGAGCGGAAGCGGTAGAAGTACTCGCGGCCGGGCTCCAGGCCGTCCACCTCGACGTGGACGCTGTGCGCGGCGCCCGCGCGGGCCGTGGCGGTGCCGGAGCGGACGACGGACCCGAAGCGCTCGTCGGCGGCGATCTGCCAGTCGACGTCCACGTCGCGGGACGGCATGCCGCCGCGTCCGTCGCCGCCGAGGGGGTCCAGGGCGAGGCGGGTCCAGAGCACGAACCCGTCGGTGGAGGGGTCGCCCGAGGCGACGCCCAGCGTGAACGGGTCGCCCTTGAGGGCGAGGGAGCCAGCCGCCGCGAGGGAGGCGGAGGCCCCCGCCGGTGAGGTGGGGGTGGTGAGGGCGCCGGCCTGGGTGAGCAGGCCGGCCGCCGCCGCGGTGAGGAAGGATCTGCGGTTCACGCCTCAGGTATGTCCGGCGCCGCTGACCCGGTCATGACAGCGGCGCCACGTACGAGTGAACAGCGTCGGTCGAGGCCGTGGGCCGGCGCGTGGATCAGCGCTGATCAGCGGGCGATCAGAGGTTGCTCAGAGAGGTCAGGTCGGCGCGCAGCGTGCCGGCCGTCGTGAACGGGACGCCGGTCATTCCCGCCTCCCGGGCCCCAGCCACGTTGACCTGGCGGTCGTCCACGAAGACCACGTCGGCGGGGTCGGCGCCCAGCTCGCGGGCGAGGTGGTCGTAGATCGCGCGATCGGGTTTGACCAGGCCGATCCGGCCGCTGAAGACGCGGTGCGGGATGGCGGCGACCCAGGGCAGCGCCTCCAGGCCGTCCGCCTGGGAGGCGGGGGCGTTCGACAGCAGGCCCACGCCGCTGCCGCCGGCGAGCAGCTCGCCGAGGAGCGCGACCACGCCCTCGTCCGGGTGCGACCAGCTCGCCACGTCCATGGCGTTCAGGCGCGCCGCCTCCCCCGCGTCCACGGACCGGCCCAGGACCGCCGACCAGTACTCCTCCGTCGTCAGGGCGGCCCGGTCGAAGTCGAGGCGGTGCTTCCAGTACCCGGCCCGGAACGCCGCGGGGTCGGCGCCCGCCGCGCGGACCATCTCGTCGACCTCGGATTCGGGCTGGGGCAGCGACAGGACGTTGCCGTAGTCGAAGACGATCCATCTCATGACAGAAAGGGTCGCAGATGCGGGTCGATCGCCGGGCAGCCCAGGTACTTCTCGGCCGTGTGGAAGTCGATCCAGTCCAGGTTCACCAGCTCCTCGACGTCGACGCCGGCGAAGCTGTCGCACAGGTCCGGGGGGATGGCGGCGATGTCGTCCTTGTCGGCGATGTTCACCCACCGCCGGACGCCGGGCGGCCGCCCGCCGCGGCCGTTGACGGGGGCGGGCAGGAGGCGCTCGAAGACGACGTTGCGCATGCCGAGGGGGCTGCCGAGGGTCAGCAGCAGGTCCACCTCGACACCTGGGTCGGACCAGAGAGCCTCGTAGGCGACGACGCTGCCCAGGGAGTGGGCGATGACGACGCGCGGCCGGTTGCGCCGGATCGTCGCGGCGACGGCCTGCCGCGACCGCTCCCGCCTGACGGGGTCCGTCAGGTACGCGGCGACCTCGGGCGCGAAGAGCTGGGCGAACGCGGCCGAGCGGGCGTCGAGCCGCGTCAGCAGCCAGCCCGTGAACGTGCGGAGCGCGCCGGTGACGTGCTCGCCCCAGCCGCACTGCCGGGCCCACTCGGCGAGCACGTGGTGGGCGTCGGTCCCCATGGCGGCGAACGCCTGCGGGCCCCGCTCGGGGGCGCGGTCGTGCAGGAGGTGCGAGAAGTAGGCGACCTCGGTGACGTACGGCCTGGCCTCCCCGCCGAGCGCCGCGTGCAGGTAGCGGTTCCACTTGAGGCGCATCGCCTCGGCCGCCCCGCTCACCGAGTTGCCGGCTTCGAGGTAGTAGGTGTACTTCCCGATCCCGTGCACGCCGACGATCCCCGCCACAGCGCCTCCCCACTAGACCCGCGGATTCCCGGCGATGGTCGCACATGTGGCTTGCATCCCACCATCAGAAGATCGACGGGAGGTCGCCTCCAGCGGCTACTCGTCCGGGCGGGCCGGCTCGCGCTCCAGGACGGAGCGGACGGCGTCCGGTGAGCGGCCCACCACCGCCGTCCCGTCGTCCGCGGTGATGATCGGCCGCTGGATCAGGACGGGATGGTCGGCCAGCGCCGTGATCCAGCGATGGCGGTGGCCGTCGTCGCGCGGCCAGTCGGTGAGGCCCAGCTCGGCCGCGGCGGCCTCGTTGAGGCGGGTGATGTCCCAGGGCTGCAGGCCGAGGCGCCGCAGAACCTCTTCGATCTCCTGGGCGGTCGGCGGCTGTTCCAGGTAGTGCCGGACGGTGTAGGAGGCGTCGGCGGCGTCCAGGAGAGACAGCGCGCTCGCGCACTTGCTGCAGGCGGGGTTGATCCAGATCTCCATGCCGTGGTCCTACCGCATCGGGACCTCGCGGGGCGAGCGCGCCCCGCGTGTCGGGCCGGTCAGGGGTCGCGGCGGAGGCGTTTGAGGTCGGCGCGCTGCTTCTTGGCGGTGATGCGCCGCTCGACCGCCCCGCGGCCGGGCTTGGTGGGGCGGCGGCGCTTGGGCGGGGGCGCGATCGCCTCCCTCAGGCGCTGCGCCAGCCGCTGGCAGGCGGCCTCACGGTTGCGCAGCTGCGAGCGGTACTCGGAGGCGGCGATCGTGATGACCGGCGAGCCCAGCCGGTCGAGGGCGCGGGCCTTGAGCGCCGGCGGGAGCGCGGTGCTGGCCGCCACGTCGAACGTCAGCTCCACCCGGCTGTCCGTGGTGTTGACGCCCTGGCCGCCCGGGCCGGAGGAGCGGGAGAAGCGCCACACGAGCTCGGCGTCGGGGATGACGACCGCGTCGTTGACGACCAGCGGGCCGGGCATGGTGGTCTGCTCCTGTCGTTCGTCGTGACCGGGGTTCCGGTGACCCCTCCACCGTACCGAGCGGACATATGCCACGGCCAACGGCTTTTCTCCGGTACGTGTCCCGTACACGGCTCCGGCCCGACCGGTGTGCGGTCGGGCCGGAGGCGTGACGAGCGACGCGGGCCCGGTCAGGCGGTGAGGGCGGCCTCGCGCCGCAGCGCGGGCTGCCTGACGGGTACGGGCTCCATGACGGGCACGGGCTCGCCGACCGGGGCCGGGCACAGGCGGCTCACCACGTCCCGCACCTGCTCGCGCAGCCGCCCCACGGTCAGGCGGCCCCGCTCGTCGAGGTGCGGGCACAGCGGCGAGATGACCAGCTCGGCCCCCGTGACCATGGCCCCCGCCTCGCTGAGCTGCCGGTACAGCTCCGCCTGCGCCCACATGGCGCCGCAGGCTCGGGCGCTGGCGCTCATCACCGCGACGTGCTTGCCGGTCAGGGCGCCGGAGGCGGACATCCACCGCAGCGCGTCCCCCAGCTCGACCGGCAGCAGGCTGTGCTCGGGCGCGATCAGCAGCAGCGCGTCGGCGCCGTCCACCAGGCGGCGCAGGCCCGCTGGCGTGTCGGGCATCGGTCCCCCGGTGAACGGCGGCACCGCGGCGAGCCCCGTCCAGGGCGTGAACTCCACGCCCGGCGGCAGCTCCCCGCCCACCGCTGTCAGCAATCTATTGATGAAGGATCCAGCGTGGAGGCTCGCGGCGATCCCGATGATTCTCACCCTTCGCTCCCGAAGGATCTCAATGTGGTGGCCATGGCCGGGAACCTGCCCGATGTCGGGGATGTCCAACACCAGGTCAAGGTCAAGTTGTGGCCCAGGCCGGCACGGGACTCCGGCGCGCCTCTGACCTGCGGGGACGTTTACTCGCTAGAGATCAACAGAATGAGGTTCTGTTACCGGCGGGGCCAGAGTGTTGACCGGGAGGGTGGTTTTTACCGGCCTGAGTGGCTACGGGCGCTGGTCGCGGGGGCGGCGGAAGACGACGGCCAGCACCCGCAGCACCAGGATCCCGCTGATGACGAGCAGGTTGTATCCGATGAGCTGGAAGAGGCTGATCTCCGGGGTCACCCGCGGGCCGCCCTGGACGCCGAGGAGCAACACCGCCATCAGCCCCGCCGTAGCCCCGAGGACCGTCAGCAGCACCTGGTGGAGCAGCCCGGTCAGGAAGCGGCGGTCGCGGTCGTCGGCGAGGAGGCGGACGTTGACACCGAGGCGGCCGTGCTCGGCGGCGCTGGCGATGCGCTCCATCCTCCGGGGCAGGCGTCGCAGCATGGGCAGCAGCGCGGCCACCTCCTGGACGACGGTCTCCTTCAGCGCCCCGCCGTCGAGCCGCTCGGCGAGGTGGCGCCCGGCGAACGAGCGCGCCTCACCGACGAGGTCGAACCCCGGAGCCAGCCGCTGCAGCGTTCCCTCCAGCGTGGCCAGCGCGCGGAACACGGCGGCGACCTCCGGCGGGACGGACAGGCCGTGCCCGGAGACGATCCTGAACAGGTCGGTGAACATCTGGACGCTCGCCGCGCCCGGCACCAGGTGCCTGGCCATGAACTGCCCGAGGGCGCGCTCCAGGGCGGGCTCGTCGATGTCCTCGGGCCTCGGCATCACCTCCAGCAGCGCGTCGGTCACGGCCAGGGGGTCCTGCCGGTTCATGGCGAGCAGGAACCGCTGGAGGGCGGAGCGCATGGAGGTGTCCAGGCGGCCCACCGAGCCGAAGTCGAGCAGGCCGAGCGTGCCGTCGTCGAGCAGCATGAGGTTGCCGGGGTGCGGGTCGGCGTGGAAGACCCCCTCGACCAGCACCTGCCGGAGCAGGCAGTCGAGCAGGGCGCGGGCGAGCTCAGGGCCGCTCTCCGCGCCGGCGGCGGCGAGCGGGCGGCCCGTCAGCCGCTCCATGACGAGGACGCGCTCGCCGCACAGCGCCGTGACGGGGGCCGGGTACGTGACCGCGATCCGGCCGGAGTCCGCGAGCCCGCCGGACGGCCCCGTGGGGGCGGACGGCCGGGACGCGGTGACGGCGGCCATGTTGGCCGCCTCGACCCGGAAGTCGAGCTCCTCGCGCAGCGCCGCCGCGAACCCCTCGGCCAGGTCGCGCACCCCGAGCGAGCGGCCCCAGCGCGTGCGGCTCTCCAGGGTGGCGGCGAGGCGGCGCACGATGTCGAGGTCCCTGGCCACGATCTGGTCGATGTCCGGCCGGCGCACCTTCACCACGACGCTCTCACCGGAGCGCAGCCGGGCGGCGTGCACCTGCGCGATGGACGCGGCGGCCAGCGGCGTCCGGTCGAACTCGGCGAACACGGTCTCGGCCGGGCCGCCCAGCTCGGCCGTCAGCACCGGCTCGACCTGCTCCCACGGGGCGGGCGCGACCTGGTCCTGCAGCAGGCCCAGCTCCTCCACGAACTCCGGCGGCAGCAGGTCGCGGCGCGTGGACAGCACCTGGCCGAGCTTGACGAACGTGACGCCGCCGTCGTCGAGCGCCCGGCGCAGCGAGGCCGCGAGCCGCTGCCTGCCGGGCCGGTCCTCGACCCGGTCGCCGCGCCCGCGCAGGTACGGGCCGAGGCCGTGCCGGACGGCGATCCGGGTGATCTGGGAGTAGCGCCTGGCCCTGGAGATCCGGCCGCGCAGCGACCGGGCCAGCTCCAACGGCCCCGGGATGGAGCCCGGCGGCACCAGCGCCTCGGCCAGCACGAGGATCACCATGGGGATGAGCACCACGCACATGGTCACGAGCAGGACCACCCACACGGCTCCGATGCCGGGATCGGCCTGCCGTCCCGCGGGGAACGAGCCCATGATCGGCGAGAGCAGCGGTGCGGCGATGGTGAAGGCGAGCAGCGCGGCCAGGAACGTGCGGACGGCCCCGAACCTGACCCCCAGGAGCCGCCGGGCGGCGCCGGCCAGCAGAATGATCAGCACCAGTGCGGCGAGGGAGACGGTCAGCGCCACGGGGAAGTCCATGGCCCCCGATCATCCCAGACATACCACCCGAGACGGACCATTCCCGCCTCTCCCGGCACAGAGCCGCGCGGCGGGGGGCCGGGCCTGGCGGGGCGCGGGGCGCTCCCGGAGGCCCGGGCTGTGGTCGGTCAGCGAGCGGCGGCGGCGCGGGCGCGGCGCTCCTCGCGGCGCTCCACGAAGCGCGCGGCCGTGGCCTCCGTCTTGGCCAGGAACGCCGACAGCTCCTCGCGCGCCTGCTCACCCTCGGCGTCGAGCCCGGTCTTGTCGAAGACCGACCACTGGCGCAGCACCGGCATGAGCACGTCGTCGAGGTGGAGGCGCAGGTCGTAGATGCCCTCGTGAGCGATGATCATTGCCTTGCGGGTGAAGCCCTCGATGCTCGATCCCGGCATCTGGAAGGTGGTCACCACGTCCGTCACGGCCCGCATGGTCTGGTTGGGCTCGAGCTCGAAGGCCGCCTTGAGCAGGTTGCGGTAGAAGAGCATGTGCAGGTT
Source organism: Nonomuraea sp. 3-1Str (assembly GCF_031570565.1). Taxonomy (NCBI): domain Bacteria; kingdom Bacillati; phylum Actinomycetota; class Actinomycetes; order Streptosporangiales; family Streptosporangiaceae; genus Nonomuraea; species Nonomuraea sp. 3-1Str. Next base: position 73,682 of record NZ_JALHBK010000026.1, on the reverse strand, counting down.
CTCGTCGGCGGCGATGCGGGCGAGCAGCCGCTCGCAGCCCTCGTCGCCCGACGCCCGGCCGGTGTTGCGGTGTGCGATGCGGGTCGCGAGCTCCTGGAAGGAGACGTACGCGAGCTGCTGGAGCATGGTCCCGTATTCGCTGGCGAAGCCGGTCTCCATGTGGGTCATGCGGGCGCGCTCCAGCGCGACCGGGTCGACCGCGCGGGTGACGGTCAGGTAGTCGCGGATCGCGGTGCCGTGGCGGTCCTCCTCGGCGGTCCAGCGGTGGACCCACGTGCCCCACGCGCCGTCGCGGCCGAAGGTGGTGGCGATCTCGCGGTGGTAGCTGGGCAGGTTGTCCTCGGTCAGCAGGTTGACGATGAGCGATACGCGCGCCGCCTCGGGCATCTTGGAGTCGCTGTCCTGCCACGCCTCGCCCCCGTAGACGCCGTCGAAGTCACGGCCTTCGCTCCACGGGACGTACTTGTGCGGGAACCACTCCTTGGCCATCGTGTGATGGCGGTCGAGCTCTCCCGCGACCACGGGTTCGAGCTCGTGCAGAAGCTGTGTCTGCGTCATCGCCATAAGAACGTTCTCCTTTGTTACGGGACCGTAGGTTAGGTTACCCGAAGGTGGTCCCCGTCCCGTAAGGTGCCGTCATGCTTCCCAGCGTGCGTGGCCTGCTGCTCGACGGCGACGAGCGGCTGATGCTGTTCCGGCGCACGGTTCCGGGACGCGAGGTCTACTGGTCGGTCCCCGGCGGCCATGTGGAGCCCGATGACGCCACGCTGGAGCACACCCTGCGCCGGGAGCTGCTGGAGGAGCTGGGCGCGACGGTGTCGGGCGTCACGCCGCTGACCACGGTGAGCTATCCGTGGCAGGGCGGGGTGAAGGTGCAGCACGTGTACGGCTGCCGCCTGGCCGGCATGGACTGGGCGCTGCGGCACGGCCCCGAGGTGGACGACCCGGCGCGCGGGCGCTACGAGGTGGAACGGGTGCCGCTGCTCCCCTCGGAGATCACCTCGCGGCACGTGGTGCCGGAGCCGGTCGCGGGCTACCTGTCGGAGCACATCGCGGCCCTGCCCCGGCTCATCCGCCGCGACGGTCCTCGATCTCCCACAGGTGGTCGATGACGTGCCAGGCCACGCGCCGCAGGGCGTAGCGGGGCGTCCACCCGGTCTCGCCCGGCGGCTGCCAGGGCCGGGCGAGCACCCCGGCGAGCTCCTCGCGCATCGCGTCGCGGTCCTCGCGCGAGGCGTACCGCTTGTGCCGCACGCCGAGCTTGCGGGCGTAGGAGCGCTCCGCCTCCACGACGTGGTCGTAAATCTTCGACGTGTCGCGCCCGCCGCCGCGCGGGCCCTTGCGCAGCTCCTCCGGCGAGGCCGCCACGGTCTCGTCGAACAGCTCCCAGGCGGCCCGCAGCAGCGCCACCTGCCGGGCGGCCTCCTCCGCCCCGAGGGGCTCCAGGTCCAGGTCCGGCGTGGCGGACGGCGCGCCGAAGTCCGTGGTCATGTCGCCGGGCACCCGGGCGGCCACGGCCGGCTCCCCCGGCTCGAACGCCAGGCCGGCCCGCTCCGCGATCGCCCGGTAGCGGGGGGCGTACTCCACGAGCAGGTCGAGCGCCGCCTCCTCGCCCTTGGCGACCCGGCACCAGCCGGGCCACTCCAGCGAGCAGGCGAAGACCTTCTTGGGGCCGAGCTCCAGATAGACACGGGTCATGGTCTCCACCATGCCAGCCGTACCTGTCAGGAGCTGTCAGGTACGGCGGCTCACACGAGATCGACGAGCTCGGCCACCGAGCCGACGACGAGCGAGGGCCGGTAGGGGAAGCGGTCGATCTGCTGGGGCTGGGTGACGCCGGTGAGGACGAGGATCGTGTAGAGGCCGGCCTCCATGCCGCACACGACGTCGGTGTCCATGCGGTCGCCGATCATCGCGGTCGTCTCGCTGTGGCCCTCGATGGCGTTGAGCGCGCTGCGCATCATCCGGGGGTTGGGCTTGCCGACGAAGTACGGGTCGACGCCCGTCGCCTTGGTGATCATCGCGGCGACCGCGCCGCAGGCCGGCAGGGAGCCCTCGGTGGAGGGGCCGATCGGGTCGGGGTTGGTGGCGATGAAGCGGGCGCCGTTCTCGATGAGCCGGATCGCGCGGGTGATCTGGGTGAAGCTGTAGGTGCGCGTCTCGCCGAGCACGACGTAGTCCGGGTCGAGGTCGGTGAGCACGTAGCCGACCTCGTGCAGGGCCGTGGTCAGCCCGGCCTCGCCGATCACGTACGCCGAGCCGCCGGGCCGTTGGTCGTCGAGGAACTCGGCGGTCGCCATCGCGGAGGTCCAGATCGACCTCTCCGGCACCTCCAGCCCGGCCGCCGCCAGCCGTACGGACAGGTCGCGCGGGGTGTAGATCGAGTTGTTGGTCAGCACCCTGAACGGCTTGCCCGACTCGCTGAGCCGCTTGATGAAAGTGTCGGCACCGGGCACCGGGCGACCCTCGTGCACGAGGACGCCGTCCATGTCGGAGAGCCAGTAATCAATCCGTTTACGCTCGGTCACCCGGTCATCGTACCGAGAGGGTCTTGTCGACTTCGCGACCGGCATGTGAGCGAATAGTGCCTATGTCGCACATGCCGTTCACTGAATCCGCCCGTGACCTGCGGGACGAGCTGGTCGCGCTGCGCCGCTCCCTGCACGCCACCCCCGAGTTGGGCCTCGTGCTGCCGCGCACCCAGGAGAAGGTCCTGGCGGCGCTCGACGGACTGCCCCTGGAGATCACGACGGGCACCGCGCTCAGCTCCGTCACCGCCGTGCTGCGCGGCGGGCGGCGGCCGGCCGGTGGGGAGGCCCCGGTCGTGCTGCTGCGGGGCGACATGGACGGCCTGCCCGTCACGGAGCGGAACGACCTGCCGTACCGCTCGGAGATCGAGGGCCGGATGCACGCGTGCGGCCACGACCTGCACACCGCAATGCTGGCGGGGGCGGCGCGGCTGCTGAGCGAGCGGCGCGAGGAGCTGCCGGGCGACGTCGTGTTCATGTTCCAGCCCGGCGAGGAGGGGTTCGAGGGCGCCAAGGTCATGATCGACGAGGGCGTGCTGGAGGCGGCGGGGCCCCGGCCGGTCGCGGCGTACGGACTGCACGTGATCTCCTCGATGCTGCCGCCGGGGCTGTTCACCTCGCGGCCGGGGCCGATCATGGCGGCGGCCGACGTCTTCCGGGTGAAGGTGAAGGGGCGCGGCGGCCATGGCTCCAGCCCGCACCGGGCGCTGGACCCGGTGCAGGCGGGCTGCGCGATGGTGACGGAGCTGCAGACGATGGTCACGCGCACGTTCGACGTGTTCGACCCGGTGGTGGTCACGGTCGGGCAGTTCCACGGCGGGACGGCCGACAACGTGATCCCGGACGAGGCGTGGTTCGAGGCGACGGTCCGGACGTTCAGCGCGGACGCGCGGGCCGTGGTGAAGCGGCGGCTGGTCGAGGTGGTGGAGGGCGTCGCGGCGGCGCACGCGCTGGGCGTGGAGACGTCGTTCGGCATGGGGTACCCGGTGACGGTGAACGACGCGGACGAGGCCGGCTTCGCCGAGCGGACGGCCGGGGAGCTGTTCGGGCCCGGCCGGTTCTTCGTCACGCCGCAGCCGGTGATGGGCTCGGAGGACTTCTCGTACGTGCTGGAGCGGGTGCCGGGCGCGTTCCTGTTCCTGGGCGCGTGCCCGGCGGACCTCGACCCGGCGGCGGCGCCGTACAACCACTCGCCCGAGGCGCGGTTCGACGACGCGGTGGTGCCGGACGGCGCGGCGCTGCTGGCGACGCTGGCCTGCGACCGGCTGACGGCGGCGGCGACCCTGGCCTCCTGACCTGCGCCGGAGCACTCCGCGCGGGTCCGTACGCTGGACGTCATGACCGGTGTCCGTACCTTGGACGGCTCGGCCGCGGTCCGTACGCTGGGCGCCATGATCGATCATGTCGCCGTCGACGGGCGGGCCGCCGGTGCCGCCGACCTCGGGGCGGCCGTGGCGGCCCGCTACGGCCACTTCACCGCCATGCAGGTGCGCGGGGGCCGGGTGTGCGGCCTGGCCCTGCACCTGGACCGCCTCCGCGAGGCCACCCGGGAGCTGTTCGGCACGGCCCTCGACGAGGAGCTCGTCCTGGCCACCGCCCGCCTGGCCCTGCGGGGCGAGCCCGACGCGAGCGTGCGGGTGATCGTCGCCGAGCGCGACGGCCTGCGGGTGATCGCCACGGCGGCGCCTGCGCACGCGTGGCCGGCCGGGCCGCAGGCCCTCCTCCCGGTGCCGTACCAGCGCTACCTGCCGCACATCAAGCACCTCGGCGGCTTCCCGCAGGCCCACCTCGGCCTGCGGGCCAGGGCCGAGGGCTTCGACGACGCGCTGCTCGTGGGGCCGGACGGCCTGATCTCCGAAGGGACGATCGCCAACCTGGGCTGCTCCGACGGAGAGCGGATCGTCTGGCCGGAGGCGCCGATGCTGCGCGGCATCACGATGGCGCTGCTGGAGGGCGAGCTGCCGGCCGAGCGGCGCCCGCTCACGGTGGCGGATCTGCCGGCCCATCCGGCGGTCTTCATGACCAACTCGTGGGGCGTCGTGCCGGTGTGCCGGGTGGGCGACCTGCCGTTGAAGACGGACGAGACGGCCATGGCGCGGGTGGCGGCGGCCTACGAGGGCGTGCCCTGGGACGTGCTCTGACCCGCGGGTCCGGGCCCCGGACGGGATGGCGCCGAGCGCCATTGCGGACACCGATGAAGGAAAGTTACATTAACCTCACAACCCCTGGAGATTATTGACGCGTCTTTCCCCCGACCGTAGGGTCCGGGTCAATCCTGCAGATCCTGAACAGGCGAGACATCCCCCGGAGCGGAACATGAAGCGACTAGCAGCGGTAGTGGCGTTGCTGGGCCTTGCCACCGTGACAGCGTGCAGCAGCGGTGGTTCCACCAACAAGTCCGGTTCGGGCGGAGGTGGCGGGCTCTTCACCACGATCGACGTGAACAGGCCCGGTCTGGACGCGTCGGCGCCGGCCAACCCGTACAACCCGAAGGGGAACTCGTTCCCCGGGTTCAACTCCATGAAGCTGGGCTGGGTCAAGAACCACCTGACGGACCCGAACCAGGCGCTCCCCGGCATCGCGGCCAGCTGGGAGGTCGCCCCCGACAACTCCGCCATCACGCTGAAGCTGCAGCCGAACGCGAAGTGGTCGGACGGCCGGCCGGTCACCGCCGAGGACGTCAAGATGTCCATCGGGATCGCCTACACCCAGGGCAGCACCGCCTTCTCGGTCACCCCGGGCGCCGCGGGAGCCGCCGCGGACGTGACCGTGGTGGACGACAAGACCCTGAAGATCACGCAGGAGATGGCCAACCCGAGCCCCAAGTTCGTGCGCGGCGTGCTGGACACCACGGTCCTGCCCTCGCACGTCTGGAAGGACGTCCTGCCCGCGACGTTCTGGGACACGCTGAAGACCGCCCGCGGTGACGGCGCCGACGCCGAGAAGGCGCGCGCCGACATCACCGCGTTCGGCCAGAAGGTCCTCACCTTCGCCCCGCCCAAGGACGTCTCGGCCGGCCCGTTCGTGCTGGAGCGGGTCAACCCCGGCGAGGCGCTGCTGGTCAAGAACAAGAACTTCTACAACGTCGCCAACGTGGCCCCGGCCCAGGTGAAGTTCCTCAACTACACCGGCAACGAGCAGATCTGGAACTACCTCACCGCCGGCAAGCTCGACCAGTCCGGCTTCGTCGCGGCCCCCACGGACGTGATGAACCGGATCAAGCAGGCGCCGGGCAACGAGGTCATCAAGGGCTACTCGCCGGTGGCCGTGAGCATGGCCTTCAACCAGTCCAAGAAGCCGTACGACAACGTGCACGTGCGCCGCGGCCTGGCCTACCTCATCGACCGCGACCAGGTCACCAAGGTCGCCTCGCCGGAGGGCGGCACCCCGGCCGTGACCACCAGCGGCATCCACCAGAAGGCCGCCGCGGCCTGGATCCCGGACACGCTCCCCAAGCTCGACCCGTACAAGGTGGACGCGGCCAAGGCGGAGGCCGAGTTCAAGCAGGCCGGCCTGTCCAAGAAGGACGGCAAGTGGACCCTCGCCGACGGCACGCCGTGGAAGGTCTCCATGCACGCGCCGTCCGGCTTCTCCGACTGGCTGTCGGCCCAGGAGAACATCAAGAGCCAGCTCGTCAAGAACGGCATCGACGCCGAGGTCGTGACCACCACCGACTACCCGCTCTACCTTGAGGAGCTGGCGGCCGGCAAGTACGACGTCGGCTTCTGGCTGATGGCGCTCGGCCCCGCGCCGTACGACATCTTCCAGCGCCTCTACGGCGCCTCCAACGGCTGGACCAACGTCGCCGGCAAGGTCACGCACGCCGCGCCCGGCAAGGGCGGCAACTGGATGGGCGGCCCCGAGGAGATCGAGGTCGACGGCGCCAAGATCAACCCGGGTGAGCTGACCGGCAAGCTGAACACGGCGACCGAGGACCAGGCCAAGCCGATCATGGCCCAGCTGGCCACCGCCGCCAACCAGGACCTGCCGGTCATCCAGCTCTGGGACTACGTCAACAACCAGTTCGTCAACAACAGCCGCTTCACCGGCTGGCCGCACGACGACGAGATCCTCCGTCTCGGCACCGGGGTGCTCCCCGCCGGCGTGTGGATCCAGCTCGGCATGGTCAAGGCGAAGCAGTAAGGCACTTATGACGGTCATCGCACGGCGACTCGCGGGCCACCTGGCCCGCGGGCTCGTCATGATCCTTGTGGTCGCCACGGTCAGCTTCTTCATCGTGAACAACATCCCGGGCGACCCCATGGCCGCCCGTTACGAGAAGCTGATCGAGGGCGGCATGTCCCCGGAGGCGGCCGCGCAGGCCGTCAAGGTGCTCTACGGCTTCCAGCCGACGGGCACCCTGTGGCAGCAGTACACCGACTACATGGCCGGGCTGGTCCACCTGGACCTCGGCGTCTCCGTCAGCAGGCCGGGCACCCCGGTCCTCGACGTGCTGGGCGAGGCGGCCAAGTGGACGGTGCTGCCGGTGCTGGCCGGCACGCTGCTCAGCTTCCTCGTCGGCGTCATGCTCGGGGTGTTCGCGGCGATCAAGCGCAAGAGCAAGCTGGGCGACGCCCTGGCGATCTCCGGCTCGCTGCTGCACGGCATCCCGCAGTACGTGCTGGCGATGCTGCTCGTGGTGATCTTCGCGACGCTCATCCCGATCCTGCCCGACGCCGGGCCGGTGGACATCCTCTTCGAGCCCGGGTTCAACGCCGGCTACATCGGCTCGCTCGCCGAGCACGCCGTGCTGCCGGTCGTCACCTACGCCCTGTCGGCGTACGGCGGCTGGGTCCTGGCGATGAAGTCGAGTGTGGTGACCGTCCTGGGCGACGACTTCATCCTGGCCGCGGAGCTGCGCGGGATGAAGCGCTCGATCGTCTTCCGCTACATCGCGCGCAACGCGATCCTGCCGCTGTTCACGATCCTGGCGCTGTCGCTCGGGCTGCTGCTCGGCGGCGCCGTCTTCATCGAGAAGATCTTCAACTATCCGGGCCTCGGCCTGATGCTCATCAACGGCGTCAACGACCGCGACTACGCGCTGATGAGCGGGGCCTTCCTGCTCATCACGACGGCGGTGATCGTGGCGAACATCGTGGCCGACCTGTTCTACACCACGATCGACCCGCGGGTGCGCAGCGGAGAGGAGGCGTCATGAGCGCCACGCTCATCCCCGAGGCGGCGTCCGGCGGGACCGGCGCGGGGCCCGGGGCCCCGTCCACGGCCTCGACCATGCGGCGCAACTTCTGGCGCGGCGTGTGGCGGGTGATGAAGCGCAAGCCCAGCCGGCTGGCCGGCGCGGTCATCCTCGTGGGCTTCGCCTTCATGGCGATCTTCGGGCCGATGTTCTACCCGGACCAGCTGCCGGACAACGCCAACGCGATCACCCAGCCGCCGAGCTGGGAGCACTGGTTCGGCACCGACCCGCAGGGCCGCGACGTGCTGGCGCTGGTCATCACCGGCTCCCGGTACGTGCTGCTCAGCGCCGCCGTCACCGCGCTCATCACCGTGGTCTTCGGCACCGGGCTCGGCCTGTTCTCCGGCTTCAAGCGGGGCCGCTGGGACACCGTGCTCATGCGGGTCACCGACATGAAGCTGACGATCCCCGGCCTGCCCCTGCTGCTCGTCCTCGCGACGGTCTGGAAGTTCGGCAACCCGCTGCAGATGGGCCTGGTGCTCGGCCTGCTCGGCTGGGGCGGCGTGGCCCGCGCGGTGCGGGCGCAGACGCTGTCGCTGCGCGAGCGCGGCTTCATCGAGGCGGCGCGCGGCCTCGGCCTGTCCACGCGCCACATCATCGGCAAGGAGCTGCTGCCGAGCATGGCGCCGTACATCGCGATGAACATGCTCATCGCGGTCACCGGCGCCGTGTACGCGCAGGTCGGCCTGTTCTTCCTGGGCGTGCTGCCGTACGAGTCGAACAACTGGGGCGTGATGCTCAACCTGGCCGTCTTCCAGGCCGGCGCGATGATCACCCCCTACGCGCTCGGCTACCTGCTGGCGCCGCTGCTCGCGATCCTGCTGCTGACGCTCGGCATCGTGCTCGTGGTCGACGCCATGGACGAGATCTTCAACCCCCGGCTGCGTGAGGAGTAACGGTGGCCCAGCCAGAGACGGCAGCCCCGCAGGCGGCGCCCGAGCCGGTCACGGCGCCGGCGACGCCCGCCCCCGGGGTGCGCATCGACGGCCTGACCGTCGTCTACAAGACCCCCGCCGGCGAGCTGCCGGCCGTCCGCGACGTCAGCCTCACCCTGGAGCCCGGCTCGATCACCGGCATCGTCGGCGAGTCCGGCTCCGGCAAGTCCACGCTGGCGCTGTCGCTGCTCAACGCGGTGCAGCCGCCGGGGCGGATCTCGGCGGGCAGCGTCGAGATCGACGGGCTCGGCGACGTCGTCGGCCTCGCGGGCGAGCGGCTGCGCAAGGCGCGCGGCGCGCACATCGGGTACGTCTTCCAGGCGGCCCAGAACTCCCTGAACCCGCTCAAGACGGTCGGCAAGCAGCTCCTCGACCTGGGCCGCTCCCACGGCGTGGACGACCTGCGCGGCCTGGTCCGCGAGGCGAAGGAGCTGCTCGGCCGGATGGGCCTCGACGGGGCCCGGGTCCTCGACTCGCACCAGCACGAGCTGTCCGGCGGCATGCGCCAGCGGGTCGGCATCATGCTGGCGCTGGTGCTCAACGCGCACCTGGTCGTCCTCGACGAGCCGACCACCGCCCTCGACATGATCACCCAGGCGAACATCCTGAAGATCGTCCGGGAGGTCCACGCCGAGCGCGGCCTGACCACGCTGGTCATCACGCACGACATCGGCGTGGTGGCCGAGGTGGCCGACCGGCTGGCGGTCATGTACGGCGGGCGGCTCGTCGAGCAGGGACCGACCCGCGAGGTGCTGGGCGCGCCCAGCCACCCGTACACCCGGGGCCTCATCCAGGCCATCCCGCGGCTCGTCGGCGACATCGACGAGGCGCGGGCGCTGCCCGGCCGGCCGCCGACGCTGGCGACCGTGCCGAAGCAGGGCTGCGTGTTCCGGGAGCGCTGCGCCCTGCGCATGGACGTCTGCGAGAGCGACGACCCGGCGGCCGTCGCACACGGGCCGAGGATCGTGGCCTGCCACGCGGTGGGCGTCAAGGAGCACGCGTGATCACGGGAACTGGCATCACCAAGACCTTCAAGCAGCGGGGCGGCGTGCTCGCCGGGCGTGAGGTGCGGGCGCTGCGCGGCGTCGACTTCACCATCGCCAAGGGCGGCGCGGCCTCGTTCATCGGCGAGTCGGGCTGCGGCAAGACCACGCTGGGCCGGATCATCGCCGGGCTGGAGACGTACGACGAGGGCGAGATCGCCATCGACGGCACGCCGATGACGCCGCTCAGGACCAAGCAGCGCCAGCCGCACTTCCGCAAGATCCAGATGATCCATCAGGACCCCTACTCGGCCCTGAACCCCACCCGCACCATCCACCAGACCCTCCAGGCTCCGCTGGCGCTGCGCGCGAAGCAGACCGGCCGGTCGAGGAAGTGGATGGAGGAGCGGGCCGCCGAGGTGCTGTCGCTGGTCGGCCTCGACCCGGGCACCGTGCTGTCGCGCTACCCGCACCAGCTCTCGGGCGGCATGCGGCAGCGCGTCGTCATCGCCCGCGCGCTGACCGTGGACCCCGAGATGCTCGTCGCCGACGAGGCCGTCTCCATGATCGACGTGTCGTTGCGGCTGGGCATCCTCGCGCTGCTGAAGGACCTGCGCGAGCGGCTCGGCGTGGCCGTGCTGTTCATCACCCACGACGTGGCCACCTCCCGCTACATCGGCGGCGACGGCGAGCTGTACGTCATCTACCGGGGCCAGGTCGTGGAGCGGGGGCCGGTGGACACGGTCATCGCCGACCCGGTCCACCCGTACACGCAGTCGCTGCTGTCGGCCATTCCGGTGCTGCACGGGCTGGAGCAGCCCGGCGAGCAGCCGGTGGTGCCGCTGGAGTCGCTGGACGAGTCGAAGGCCGACTCCGGCTGCCTGTTCGCCCGCCGCTGCCCGTTCCGGAGCGAGCGGTGCGAGACGGAGCTGCCGCTGCTCCGGGCGACCGACGGCGTCCCGCAGGAGCACGCGTGCTTCCACCCGGAGCGCCGCGACGTCATCGCCCGCCCGCTGAGCGGCGTGTGAGCCGGGTGCCGCAGGCCGCCGGACTCGGTGGGGCGGAGCTGCGGGAGGCCGTGCGGGCCGCCGAGGCCGCGCTGACGCTCGACTCCGCCGAGGCGGGCGCGCTCGTACGGCGGCTGGCCGCGCCCCCGGCGGACCGGAGGTGGACCGCGCTGGTGGCGGGCGGCGGCGTCGTCATGGCGTCCCTTTCGTCCAAGGATCCCTCCGTGGGGCACCTCGACCTGCTGGCCGTCCACCCGGAGCGGCAGGGGCGCGGCGTCGGCCGGGAGCTGGTCCGGGCGGCCGAGGAGTGGCTGCGCGGGCAGGGCGCGACGCAGGCCCGCTTCGCCGGCAACCCGCCGTGCTACGCCTGGCCCGGCGTGGACGTCCGCTACACCGCAGCCGCCTGCCTGGCCGAGAGCCTGGGCTACGAGCGCTACCACGTCGCCTGGAACATGACCGCCCGCCTCACCACAACCCACATCACCACGGGCGACACCGCCACGGCCGGGCTCGCCACGGCCGAGCTCGGCACGGCGGACGACCTCGCGCTCCTGGCCGAGGCGGGGGTGGCCGTGCGCCGCGCGGACGACGGGGACGAGCGCGGCCGGGTGGCCGCCTTCGTGGGCGAGCACTGGAACGAGCGCTGGGCCTGGGAGGCGCTCAACGCCACCGGCCTGCACTACGCCGAGCGCGACGGCCGGGTGCTGGGGTTCGCCGCCTGGGGCTCGCGGCCCTCGTGGTTCGGGCCGATGGGCACGGCGCCGGAGGCACGCGGGCTCGGCGTGGGCCGGGTGCTGCTGCGCCGGTGCCTGGCCGAGCAGCGCGCCGCCGGCCAGGCCACCGCCGAGATCGCATGGGTGGGGCCGCTGCGGTTCTACGCGCGCGCCGTGGGCGCGCGCGCCGAACGCGTCTTCTGGCTCTACCGGCGCGACCTGGCGTGATGTCAGGTGTAGAGCAGCGGCCCGCCGGGGGGAGCGGGCTCGGGGCACAGGGGGCGCGGGTCCTCGCCCTTGTCCAGGCACGCCGTGAGCGTGTCGGACCCCCACAGGTGGTTCTCGGCGTTCTCGGGCCCCCACCAGCCGAAGCCGTCCGGGTAGAGCGTGCGGGCCACGTGCAGCATGGACACGCCGGTCAGCACCGGCCGGAACGCGGCCCGGTCGTGCACGTGGAGCTGGACGCCCCGCACGGCCGTCCCCGCGTGCTTGTGGAAGGTGGGGGTGAACCAGGTGTCACGGAAACGCACCCCCGGCAGGTCCAGCGCGGCCAGCTCGGCGGCGAACCGCTCGTCCGCGAACGGCGCGCCGACCAGCTCGAACGGCCGGGTCGTGCCGCGCCCCTCCGAGAACGTGGTGCCCTCGAACAGGCCGGTCCCGGGGTAGACGAGCACGGTGTCGGGGGTCGGCATGTTGACCGACGGCATCACCCACGGCAGCCCGGTCGCGGCGGCGTCCATGTCGCGCCGCCAGCCCTCCATCTCGACGACGCGCAGGTCCAGGTCGAAGCCGAACAGCACGGCCAGCTCCCCCGCGGTCCTGCCGTGCCGCACCGGCAGCGGGAACCTGCCGACGAAGCTCGCGAACGCCGGGTCCAGCTCAGGGCCCTCCGTCACGGTCCCGCCCAGCGGGTTCGGCCGGTCGAGCACCACGAACCGCAGCCCCAGCCGCGCGGCCGAGGCCATCAGGTCGTACATCGTCCACACGTAGGTGTAGAAGCGGGTCCCCACGTCGGCGATGTCGAAGACCAGCGTGTCGGCCCCGGAGCGGGCCACCACCTCGTCCAGCGCCTCGCCGGAGCGCTTGTGCGTGTCGAAGGCCGGCAGCCCGGTCCGCGGATCGGTCGTGTCCGGCTCGCTGCCGTCGGCCTGCGCGGTCCCGCGCACGCCGTGCTCCGGGCCGAACAGCGCCACCAGCGGCGCTCCGGCCGCCAGCAGGGCCTGCGCCGTGGGGGTCAGGTCGGGCAGGACTCCGGTGGGGTTGGTGATGAGGCCGAGCCGCCGTCCGCCCGCCAGGGAGGGATCCGCGGCCAGCCGCTCGGCACCGGTTCGTACATAGGTCATGAATCCATAATCTGAAAGATATTTACAAGAGAGAAGGAGAAGGTGGAAATTAGCGTCATGATTGATCCGCTATCCGAGCCCTCCACCGTGTCGTCCACCGGTGCGTCAGCCGCTCCTGCCGACGGTCAGACCTCAGTGCCGTCCGGCGAGCTGGCCACCGAGCAGAGCGACCCCCGCTACGCCCAGATCGACCGGCTGCCGACCGAGCAGATCGCGCGCCTGATGAACCAGGCCGACGCGGCCGTGCCCGCCGCCGTCGCGGTGGTGATCCCCGCCATCTCGGCCGCCATCGACGCGATCTCCGCGCGGATGGGCTCGGGCGGCCGGCTGCTGTACGTCGGCGCCGGCACGTCGGGGCGGCTGGCCGTGCTCGACGCGTCGGAGTGCCCGCCCACGTTCGGCACCGAGCCGGAGCTCGTCCAGGGCGTCATCGCCGGCGGCCCGGACGCGCTCACGCGCTCCGTGGAGGGCGCGGAGGACGACGCCGAGGCCGGCGCCGCGGACCTGGCGCGCCTGGAGGTGGGACCGCTCGACTCGGTGGTGGGCGTGTCCGCCAGCGGCCGCGCGCCGTTCGTGCTCGGCGCCCTGGCGGAGGCGCGGCGGCGCGGCGCGCTGACCGTCGGCCTGTCGTGCAACGACGGCGCGCCCCTGTCGGCCGCCGCCGAGCACGCGATCGAGGTCGTCGTGGGACCCGAGGTGGTGGCCGGCTCGACCCGGCTCAAGGCCGGCACCGCGCAGAAGCTCGTGCTCAACATGATCTCCACGATCGCGATGGTGCGGCTCGGGCGCACGTACGGGAACCGGATGATCGAGATGTCGGCCATGAACAGCAAGCTCGCCGATCGGGCGGTGCGCATGGTCAGCGACATCACCGGCACCGACCGGGAGACCGCGGCGCGGGCCGTGGACGAGGCCGGCGGGCAGGCCAAGACGGCCGTGGTGATGATCCGGCACGGGCTCGACGCGGAGGGGGCGCGGGCGCTCCTGGAGTCGCACGGCGAGCGGCTGAGCGACGCGCTGAGCGGCTGACGCGCCGCGCCGGGCGCCGCCGGTTTCCAAGGGCGGCGTGCCGGGGGACGGCATCCTGGAAGCCGTACGTCCCGGAGCCCGTGGCGGGTGGCCGGAGGAGAAGACGCGAAGCGGAGAGGGGAGGGAAGGTGGCGGAAGGTCTGGACGCGGTCCTGGCCGGGGCGGTCCCGCGCGTGTGCTCGGCGGCGGTCGCGCTCGTCGCCGTGGACGGCGAGGTCGCGGCGGCGGCGGTGGCCGGCGAGCTGGGCAGGGACGCCGACGCCGAGGGGACCCTGGCCGGCGACCGGCCGCCGGCGCGCCGCGACTCGATCTTCGACCTAGCCTCGGTGAGCAAGCTGTTCACCACGGCCGTCGTCCTGTCGCTGGCCGAGGAGGGCCGCCTGGGCCTGGACGAGCCCGTGGCGGCCTGGCTGCCCGGCCGTGACCCGCGGATCACGCCGCGCCGCCTGCTCACCCACACGGCCGGGCTCCAGCCCACGCGCCGCGTCGACCTGGAGCTGCCCGCCGCCGGCCACGCCACCCGGCTGGCCGCGATCATCGACACGCCCGTCACCGGCCCCGTGGGCGGGCCGTACCTCTACACCGACGTCGGCATGGTCACGATGGGCCGCGTGGCCGCATTGGCGGGCGGCGCCCCGCTCGACGAGCTGGTCCGTGCCCGCGTCACCGACGTGCTGGGCCTGACCGCCACCGGTTACCGGCCGGGCCCCGGCCTGCTGCCGCGGGTCGCGGCCACCGAGTGGAAGCCGGAGCGGCCGCTCACGTCACCACCGGGCTGCGTGCGCGGCGAGGTGCACGACGAGACGAGCTACGGCCTGGGCGGCGTGGCGGGCCACGCGGGACTGTTCGCCCCGGCCGACGACCTGCTGGCCTTCGGCGAGGCGCTGCGGCTCGGCGGCGGCAAGATGCTGCGGACCGAGACCGTGGCCGAGATGGTCCGCGACCAGGGCGCCGAGGGGGCGCCCTTCCGGCACGGGCTCGGGGTCCGGATCGGCGACCCGGGCATCGTCGGACCGCTGGAGGGCGCGTACGGGCACTCCGGCTTCACGGGGACGTCGCTCGTCGTGGACCCGGCGCGCGGGCTGACGGTGGTGCTGCTGACCAACGCCGTGCACCCGGTGCGCGGCCGGGACGGCATCCGGGACCTGCGCCGCGCGGTGGCCGCCGAGGCCCTGAACCTGTCCCGCTGATCGCGCCTGTCCCGCTGATCCCGGGACTCAGGAGGCGGGGGCCAGAGCCTCCAGGGCCTCCTCGGCGCGCAGCATCGCCTCCTTGGGCTCGGCGGTGACGATCTCCGGGTCGAAGTTGAGGTCGTGGAAGACCTCCGTCACGCCGCGCGCCGTCAGGTCGTCCACGTCACGCCGGATCTCCTCGAACGTGCCCGTCAGCGGCGGCCGCTCCCCCTCGGCCGCGCCCGCGGGGCGCACCCGGGTGACGCCGCGGCAGACGATGCGCAGCGCCTCGGGGTCGCGCCCCGCCTCCCGGGCCGCCTCCTTGATGATCGCCACGCGCGGCTCGATGCCCGCCAGGTCCTCCCGGCTGGAGCTGATCCAGCCGTCGGCGATGCGGCCCGCCCGGCGCAGCCCGGCCTCGGCCGCGCCGCCGAGCAGGATCGGCGGCGCCTGCGCCGGCCGCGGGTCGAGGTGGGACGGCGGGATCCGGTAGAACTCCCCGGAGTGCTCGACCTCCTCCTGCGTCCACGCCTCGCGCAGCACCTGCGTGAACTCCTCGATCCGCCGGCCCCGCCCCTCGAAGCCCACCCCCGCCGCCTCGAACTCCTCGCGCACCCAGCCCAGCCCCAGCCCGGCCGTCAGCCGCCCGCCGGACAGGATCTGCAGCGACGCGAGCTGCTTGGCCAGCACGACCGGCTGCACGTACGCGTTGATCACGGCCACGCCCAGCCCGATCGCCTCGGTCACCCCCGCCAGGTACGACAGGGTGACCAGCGGGTCGTGCACGCTGCGGTAGATCGGCCCCATCGGGTGGCCCACCGGGTAGAGCACTCTCTGGAACGTCCACAGCTGCTCGTACCCGAGCTCCTCGGCCCTGGCGGCGACCCGCCGCATGTTGGCGGGGGTGGCCCAGGGGCCCGACTGCGGCACGGCGAATCCGATTCCCATGCCCTCTAGTCTGTACGAGTGGATCTGCAGGCGGAACTCGGGGCCATCGCCGGAGCGCACGGTGGCACGGGGGAGCCCTCCCTCCACCCCACCCGCACCGACGTCGTGGTGTTACGCCGGGGCGAGGTCGTGGTCAAGGCGCACTCGCGGCGCGACGACGCCGAGGCGCTGCGGCTGCGGGTGCGCGCCGCCGCCTCCGCCGCGCTCAGCGGCCTCCTGCTCCCCCCGCTGCGGCCCGACGTGCTCACGGTGGCGGACCGCGCGGTCACGGTGTGGCCGGCCGGCACGCCCGTCTCGCACGACGAGCTCGACGCCGCGCCCTGGGAGGAGGGCGCCCGGCTGCTGGCCCGCCTGCACGCCGTCCCGCTGACGCTGCTGCCGCCGCTGCCCGAGGCGGGCGCACCGGCGCGCGCGGCCCGCGCGGTGCGGCGGATGCCCGGCGACGGCCCGGTCGAGCGGCTGTTACGCCGGGCGTTCGCGGAGCTGCCGGAGCCCGAGCCGGCGCCCGGCCTGCTCACCCACGGGGACTGGCATCTGGGCCAGCTCGTCCGCCGCGACCGGTGGCTGCTCATCGACGTGGACGACCTCGGCGTCGGCGACCCCGCGTGGGACCTGGCCCGGCCCGCCTGCTGGTACGCGGCGGGGCTGCTCGACCCGGCCGTGTGGGACCGGTTCCTCGGCGCGTACCTGGCCTTCGGCGGGCCCGCCCTCGGCGACGGCGCCGACCCGTGGCGCCGGCTCGACCTGCCGGCCCGCGCGGTGACGATCCAGCTGGCCGCCGTGGCCGTCGTCAACGCCGGCCGCGACGGCCGGGAACTCGACGAGGTGGAGCAGTCGTTGATCGAGGCGTGCAACAGAATCGTCAGAGCGTGACGGGGTTGCGCGCGGTAGGTTTTCCTCACAGATCCGAGGCCAAGGAGACCGACGAAGATGCAGTGCCCCAAATGCCGCGGCAGCATGCGGACTTATGAGCGCAACGGCGTCCACATCGAGCAGTGCGACAACTGCCGGGGGATCTTCCTCGACTACGGCGAGCTGGAGACGCTGACCCGGATGGAGGCCAGCTACCACGCCGCTCCCCCGCCGCCCGCCCCCGGCCCCGCCTGGGGCGCCCCGCACGGCGGCCACGGCGGCCACTACGGCCACCACCGCCAGCGCAGCTGGGTGGGCATGCTGTTCTCGTCCTGACGGACACCGGCTCACACCGGACGACACGGCCAGGGCCGCGCACCCGTGATGCGCGGCCTTCGCCGTGTCCGACGCCAGGCACCATCGCGCCTACCGCGGCATGCCTGCTCCATGCCGGATTGACTCTGATCTTGAACTGGTGGGCGACGTTCGACAGACTGACAGCGTACGCACGCCATGCAGTCGTTCGGCTACGCTGTGCAGCGTGACCCCCGCATATGCCCTGACCTGCACTCAAGACATGAGTGACAGCGCCTTCGAGGTCTCGCTGAACGAAGCCGACGGCCACCTGCCCGAGGTCATCAGTGCCGCCTCCGAGCGTGGCGCGATCGCCTATCTCACCGATCACGGCCGCCGAGTGGCCGCCATTGTGCCCGCCGACGATGCCTGGTATTGGGCGCCCGTGTGGCAGGCGGCCGAAGCCGAGGCCGACGCGGATTTCCGAGAGGGTCACAGCCGACGTTTCGACAGCATGGATGACCTCTTCGCCGAGAGCGACGCCATTCGCGGGGAGACATCCGTTTGAAGTACGAGCGGTCCGACTCGTTTCTGCAGGATCTCTCACGGCTGCCTTCAGAGCATTACGCGCTGTTCAAGGAAGCGGTCTCCGGCCCGAAGAGCCCCGTCGGCTCTTCCGCCGCGAACGTCGCCCCGACCTCGACGGCCGGCGTCAGCTCGGGAAGTCGTCCGGGTCCACGTCGGCGGTGCGGGCGTTGCCGCCGTTGATGGCGTGCAGCGTGATCCGCCAGTCGTGCCAGCGGATCTGGGTGGCGGTGAAGGTGGTCTTGAACGACACCGACTTCTCGAAGCGCTCGAAGCTGCACTCGCGGGTGAAGGCGCGCGCCTTGCCGTCCCAGTCGACGCCGTGCGTGAAGTAGATCTTGTAGCTGCCGTCCCGCACGCCGCTGACCTTGAACTTCGACTTCTTGCGCACGTACACGCTCACCGTCTTCGAGCCGCCCTTGACCATGGTGACGACCGCGTCGCGGGTGCCGCCGTTGTCGATCTGCAGCGAGCTGCGGCCGTTCAGGGTGCTCCGGCGGATGAACGTGCCGTTGCCGAGGCGCCGGGTCTTCTTCGCGCCGGCCTTCACGGTGACCACGTCGGCCGGGTAGTCGCCCGCCTGCTGCAGGGCCTGACCGGCCTGGTCCAGGGCCTTGAGCGCGCCGCCGACGTCGGTGAGGGCGGCCGAGGAGGTGCACAGGTCGCGGCTGCCGACCTTGCCGGCGGTGCCGCCGAGCGCGGTGGCGAAGTCGCGCAGGCTCGCCACGTACGCGTCGTGCTGGGCGCGCACCTGGTCGGGCGGGGTGACCGCGGCGAGCGCGGCGGCGCCGTCCTCGATCGCCTCGGTGGCCCGCTGGGCGCGCTGGCCGAGCGTCTTGGGCTTCCGCGCCGCCACCATGGAGTCGAGGGCGCCGGCCATGGCCTTGCGCCGCGTCGCCAGCTCCGTCTTGTACGCGGCGGGGTCGAGGGCGGACGCGCTGGGCGCGGCGGTCTGGGAGGGGCCCGTCGCGGTGCCGGAGGAGGGGGCGCCGGAGGAGGCGGTTCCGGAGCCGCCGCCCACGCCGCTGACCACGGGCTGGCCGCCCGAGGGCCGGGGAGTGGCGGCTGAGCAGGCGCCGAGCGTCAAGGTCGCCAGGGCGAGGACGCAGGAGATCATCCGGGGGGCTGCCACCTGTCCCACTATCGCCGTCTTGATCCCCCATCGTCAATCGCGGTCCCCTCCCCCGCGCGCCCGCCCCGCCCCTGCGTCCCGTCGCCGTCGCCCGCACCGACACGGGACGATCACGACTGTCGACTCGCGCGGTGCGCTCCGCCTAGAGTCGGCTGCATCACACCCAGGAGGACAGGCATGTCGAGCATTCCCTCCCTGCTGCGCGACCGGATCGCCGCCACCCCTGACGCCGAGGCGTACCGGACGCCGTCGGACGACGGCTGGGCCTCGCTGTCCTGGCGGGAGGTGGGCGAGCGGGTCCGCCGGTTGGCCCTCGGCCTGGCGCAGATCGGCGCGGGCCCCGGCACACGGGTGGCCATCCTCAGCTCCACCCGCATCGAATGGATCCTCGCCGACCTGGCGGTGCTGTCGACGGGCGCCGCCACCACCACGATCTACCCGTCCAACACGGCCGCCGAGTCGGCGTTCGTCATCACCGACTCCGGCAGCACGATCGTCATCGTCGAGGACGACGACCAGGTGGCCAAGGTCAGGTCGGTGCGCGAGGAGCTGCCCGACGTCAAGCACGTGGTCGTCATCGACGGCACTCCCGACCAGGACGGCTGGGTGGTGCGGCTCGACTCGCTGAGCGGCGAGGGCGACTACGACGCGATGGTCGACGCCATCGGCCAGGACGACCTGGCGACGCTCATCTACACCTCCGGCACGACCGGCCGGCCCAAGGGCGTGGAGCTGACCCACGACAACTGGCTGTACGCCGGCGGCGCGGTCCGCGAGCTCGGCATCATCTCGGAGGAGGACCTGCACTTCCTGTGGCTGCCGCTGTCGCACTCGTTCGGCAAGCTGCTCCAGGTCGTGATGATCGACATCGGCGTCCCGACGGCGGTGGACGGCCGGCTCGACCGGATCGCCGAGAACCTGGGCGTGCTCAGGCCGACGTTCATGGCCGCGGCGCCGCGCATCTTCGAGAAGATCCACAACACGGTGTCCGCCACCGTGCAGCGCGAGGGCGGGGCCAAGCTGCGCATCTTCCGGTGGGCCCGCCGGACGGGCCTGCGGGTGGTGCGGGCGCGCCAGCGCGGCGCCGCCGTGCCGCTCACGACACGGGTCGAGTACGCGCTGGCGGACCGGCTCGTGTTCGCCAAGCTGCGCGAACGGTTCGGCGGCCGGATCCGCTTCTTCATCTCGGGCTCCGCGCCCCTGTCGCGCGACATGGCCGAGTTCTTCGACGCGGCCGGGCTGACGATCCTGGAGGGCTACGGGCTGACCGAGTCCTCGGCGGGCAGCTTCTTCAACCGGCCGGAGTCGGTGAAGTTCGGCACGGTCGGCCCGCCGCTGCCGGGGACGCTGGTGCGCATCGCCGACGACGGCGAGGTGCTGATCGGCGGCCGGGGCATCATGCGGGGCTACCACGGGCTGCCGAAGGAGACCTCTGAGGCGCTGGAGGACGGCTGGCTGCGCACCGGCGACATCGGCGAGCTCGACGACCAGGGCCGGCTGACCATCACCGACCGCAAGAAGGAGCTGATCAAGACCTCGGGCGGCAAGTACGTGGCCCCGACGTACCTGGAGGGCCGGGTCAAGGCGGCCTGCCCGTACGTGTCGCACGTGTTCGTCCACGGGGACCGGCGCAACTACTGCACGGCGCTGGTGACGCTGGACATGGAGGTCGTCAGGCCCTGGGCCGAGTCCGAGGGCCTGCCCGCCGACCCCGCGGAGCTGCGGGAGCACCCGCGGATGCGCGAGGAGGTGAGCAGGGCGATCGACCAGGTGAACGCGGGAGAGGCGAGCTACGCGACGATCAAGAAGTTCGTCATCCTGGGCGAGGACTTCACGGTCGAGTCGGGCGAGCTGACGCCGAGCCTGAAGATCAAGCGCAAGGCCGTCGAGGAGCGCCACGGCGACGTCCTCGACGCCTTCTACGACCAACCATGAGGACGGCCCCTACAGGACGCGCCTGGCGCCGGGGATCGACCTGACGAGGTAGGCGAGCCCCCAGCACAGCGGCAGGGAGACGGCGGACACCAGCGCGAACTTGACGACGGCCGCCGCTTCCAGCCCGCGCAGCGCCACGGCCACGCCGACGAGCACGATCGGGTGTACGACGTACACCGTGTAGGCGTGCGCCGACAGGAACCGGCCGAGCGGGCCCTGCCCGTCGAAGCGCTCCCGGAAGAGCACCACGAGACCGGCGATGAGCCCCACGGCGAAGAACGACTGCCAGAGCGCCGTGGCGGCCCAGGACGGCGCGCCCGTGGTGAGCACCGACAGCGGCAGCGGCACGGCCACCGCGACGGCCGCGATGACGAAGCCCAGGCGGCCGGTCCGGCGCGGCAGGCGCTCGAACCAGCCGCGCCGGAAGGCCACGGTGCCGGCGGCGAACATGGCCACGTACTGCGGCAGGTAGTCGGGGCTGGGCAGCCCGAGGAAGGGGACGTACGTGCCGGTGGGCACCGCGAGCCGCCACAGGAACGTGACCGCGGCGAGCCCGGCGGCGAACAGCGCGAGCGACCGGACGCTCGGCGGCGACTGCCGCGCCGTCACCTCGGGCCTGCCCTCCGGCGCGCCCTCCCGGGCGCCCTCCCGCCCGGCGCGCATGCGCCGCCACAGCGCGTACGCCAGCGCGAAGACGATCAGCACCTCGGCGAACCACATCGGCCCCGGGTCCCAGGTGCGCAGGTAGAACGCGGCGTACGGCATGTCCCGGCCCTGGGCCAGGTACTGCGGCAGCGTGACCAGCGGGCGCAGCAGCACGACGAAGACGAGCAGCGGAATCCCCAGCCGGACCAGCCGGTCGCGGACGAACGCCCGCCCGCCCTTGCGGTCGTGGGAGCCGGGGCTGAAGAACCCGGAGACGAGGAAGAACAAGCCCATGAAGAACGCCTGGTTCAGCGTGACCAGGATGTCGAGGGCCAGCCCGGACGGGTCGCGGGCGGGCTCGACGTAGAACCACACCGGGATGTTGCCGTAGGTCACGGCCACGTGGTGGATCACGACGAGCGCGGTGAGGACGACGCGGAGGTTGTCGACCGCTAACAGGCGGGTGGCGGATCGGGTCTCGGTGGTCATGTGCAGGCCCTTTCGAGAAGGTCGGCGAGCTGCCTGGCGTGGGCGTCCAGATCGTGGTCCGGGTGGGCCTGCCAGTAGGCGAACATGGAGTCGACGGCCGCCTGGTGGGTGACGGCCATGACGCGGACGTCGAAGGCGCGGAACTCCCCGCGCTCCTGCCCGTGGCGGTAGATCCCCTCCAGCGCCTGATAGAGCTCGTCGCTGGTCTGGACGCCGTAGCGCGGAGTGCCGTCGGCCGCGCGCAGGTTCGTGAAGATCTCACCGAGGGCCCGGAGCTGGACGCGGTTGGACCGCATGTGCTCGGCCACGGACAGGACGTGCGTCCTGAGCAGGTCGATGGCGGACTCGGCGCCCTCCATGCGGACGACGACGAACTCGGCGATCTGCGTGTAGACGCGGGTGACCACTTCCTCCATCAGCTCCTCCTTGCCGGCGAAGTGGTAGGAGATGACGCCCTTGCTGATGCCGGCGTGCTGGGCGATCCGGGCGAGCGACGCGCGGGCGAAGCCCACCTCGGCGATCACCTCGACGGCGGAGCGGACGATCTGATCCCGCCGCGCCTCCTCGATGAACGACCGCGCCTTCTGGCCGCTCGGCTTGTTTTCTGACCGCATGGCCAAAAATTAGCACAGGCGGACAGAAGATCGGTAGGACCGGGGAGTCAGAGGGGCAGCCAGCCGGCGCGGCCGTACCAGGTGCCGCCCGCCGCGAGGTGGTCGGCGATCGCCCGCTCCAGCCGCGTGCGGCGCGGCAGCTCCGGCCCGTACGCGTCGGCCCCGAGGACGAACGCCAGCATGTCGCTGCCCTCGAACCGGTGCAGCAGGTGGAAGCGGCGCTGGAAGGCGACGATGTTGGAGCCGGCCGGCAGGTAGCGGGCGAGCTGGTCGTCCAGCAGCCACGAGTGGCAGGTGACGACCCGGGGGCGCTCCTCGGGGAAGTGCCGGGCGAAGAAGGCGCGGGCCCGCGCGAACGCCGCGTCGCACGCCTCGGGCGTCATCGGCCCCTTGGAGTCGGGGACGTGCACGGCGATCGCGGCGTCTCCCGGGGCGACGGGCAGCCCGGCCCGGGAGACGCCCTCGGCGGTGGTGCGCCCCAGACGGGTGCGCTCGAACTGGAGGCGGCCCAGGTCGTACATGAGGCCGCGGGCGTGCAGGGCGAACCACCAGGGCGCGTGCAGGCCGGGCCCGCCGTGGCGCCTGCGGTGGGCGGCCATGGTGCGGCCCAGGTCGGTGAACGTCGCCCAGGACACCGCTTCGGGGACGCCGCGCTCCCGGTGGTAGCCCCTCGTGTACGGCAGGGCGCCCAGGAAGACGTGCGTGAACACGTACGGGCCCAGCTCAGGGGGCAGCCGGTCGGGGAACGCGGGGCCGCGCTCGACCAGGCCCATCGCGGCGACGAGCGAGTGGACGCACCGCTCGACCAGCCACCACTGCGGGGTGCCGCGCTCGGGCAGGGTGGAGACGACGCCGTTGACGTCCTCGTGCGGGACGGCCAGCCGCAGCAGCTCGGCGACGGGATCGCGGGGGAACTGCACGTCGATGCCGCCGAGGGACTCCAGGTGGTCCAGCCAGCCGGGATGGTCCCGGAGCAGCGCCTTGATGTCCATCGCCGTCCAGCGTAGCCCCGGGCCCTGCGATGACCGGCGGACGAGGCGTGGCGCGGCGCCGAGCGGCGTTCAGGGGCGGATCAGGAGCGTTCAGGGGCGGATTGGGGGGCGGGTGAAGGCGGACAGGAGGAGGTCGGCGGCGAGCGACGGGGTGAGGGTGCCCGCGAGGACCTCCTTCTCCACCTCCTCCGCGATGGCCGCGACCCGCGGGTCGTGACGCAGCTCCGACAGCAGCCGGTCGCGCACCAGCGTCCACGTCCACCCCACCTGCTGGCGGCGGCGCTTGTCGTCCAGGTCCAGGCCCTCCTGGTGCGCCAGCACGTGCTCCCACAGCTCCGCCAGCCCGTCGCCGGTGAGCCCGCTGCACGTCAGCACGGGCGGCGGAGTGCTGTCGGAGCGCAGCATGCGCAGCGCCCCGGCCAGCTCGCGCGCCGCCTTGCGCGCGGCCGTCGCGTGCTCGCCGTCCGCCTTGTTCACCGCGATGACGTCCGCCAGCTCCAGCACGCCCTTCTTGATGCCCTGCAGCTGGTCTCCGGTACGGGCCAGCGTGAGCAGCAGGAACGTGTCCACCATGTCGGCGACCGCCGTCTCCGACTGCCCCACGCCCACGGTCTCGACCAGGACGACGTCGTACCCGGCCGCCTCGACGACGACCATGGCCTCCCGGGTGGCCTTGGCGACGCCGCCCAGGGTTCCGGAGGTGGGCGAGGGCCGGATGAACGCGGCCGGGTCGGCCGCCAGGCGCGACATGCGGGTCTTGTCGCCCAGGATGCTGCCGCCCGTACGGGTCGAGGACGGGTCCACGGCCAGAACGGCGACCCGGTGACCCTGTCCGGTGAGCATGGTGCCGAGGGCGTCCACGAATGTGGACTTCCCCACACCCGGCACGCCCGAGACCCCAACGCGGCGCGCCCGGCCGGACAGCGGGGTCAGCTCCACCAGCAGGCGTTGCGCGAGGGCGGCGTGGTCGGGCCGGGTGGACTCGACCAGCGTGATCGCGCGGGCCGTCCAGGTGCGGGAGCCGTCGCGCACCCCCTCGGCGTAGTCCTCCAGCGACCGCACGCGCCCTCCCTGCCCCTGCCGGCCCAACCTGCTAGGAGTTTCCCGTTTGATCAGCTTAACTCCCGCCACGTCATAACTTTTGACGCTAAGGTGCAGAGCGTAGTCGTCCCACCCGTCACAGGAGTCACTCCCCTCATGCCCCATGTCGAACCCCTGCGCGAGGGCGACCCGGCATCGGTGGGGCGCTACCGGCTCGCCGGCCGTCTCGGCGCCGGCGCCCAGGGCGTCGTCTATCTCGCCCAGGCGCCGAACGGCGCTCCGGTGGCGGTCAAGGTGCTGCACGAGGGACTCGCCGGCGACGACCGCCTGGCCCGGGAGATGGCCGCCGCCCGCCAGGTCGACCCGGTCAACGTCGCGCAGGTGCTCGACGCGTCCGTCAGCGGCCGGCCGTACGTGGTGAGCGAGTACGTGGACGGGCTGTCGCTGCAGCAGGCGGGACCGCAGGCGGGCGCGGAGCTCCAGCGGCTCGCCGTCGCCACCGCCACGGCGCTCGCGGCGATCCACCGGGCGGGCCTCGTCCACCGCGACTTCAAGCCGGCCGGCGTGCTGCTGGGGCCCGGGGGGCCGCGCGTGATCGGGTTCGGCGTCACGGGCGCGCTCGACTCCAAGCTCTCGGCCACCAGCAACGTGGTCGGCACCCCCGCGTACATGGCGCCTGAGCAGCTCGCGGGACAGGCGGTGGGGCCGGCGGCGGACGTGTTCGCGTGGGGGTCGGTGATCGTCTTCGCGGCCACGGGGGTGCCGCCGTTCGGCGACGACTCGCTGCCCGCGGTGATCAACCGCATCCTGCGGGCGGAGCCGCACCTCGGGGAGCTGCCGCAGCCGCTGCGCGCGGCGGTGGCCCGCTGCCTGACCAAGGACCCGGCCGGGCGCCCGACCATGCACGAGGTCCTGCTCCACCTCCTCGGCGACCCTGCGTCCTCATCCAGCTCTCCGGGCTCTCCCGGTACGGACCCGCACGGGACGCACGGGGACGCGTGGCACACGGCGCCGCAGACCGCGGTCCGGCAGGAGCCGATCTCCCAGTCCACGGACCCGGTCCGCCCGGTGACGGGCCCTCAGGCCCCCGTCTGGCCACCCGCCGCCACCACCCAGGACCACTCCTTCGACACCCCCCAGCCCTCGCCCGCTCCGAGCACGCCCCGCCCGGGCGCGTCCGGCCCGAGCGCGCCTGGCCCGAGCACATGGGACCAGAACGCACCCGCCACGGGCGCGGCCGGTTCCGCTGCGGCGGGTGTCGCGCAGGCGGCCTCGTGGGCCCGTACCGCCGATCATGGTGAGCGGTGGCCGGCCGACGGAGGCCCCGAGGACCCGTGGCCCCAGGACGGAACGCGGCGCGGGCCGTGGCCCCAGGACGGACCCCGACGTGAATCCTGGCCCCAGGACGATTCGGTGGCCGGGCCGGGTGCGGCCGGGGAGTGGCAGCCGGAGCCCGGCGGGAAGCCGGCCCCCGCGGCGCCACGGAGGCGGCGCGGCAAGACAATGGTCATCGCCGCGGCCTCCGGCCTGACCGCGCTCGCCCTGGGGGCCGCCATCGTCTGGCTGACCCCTTCCTCCCCGCAGCCGAGGTCGCAGAGCCTGGTCGGCGCCTCCTCCAGCACCTCCCCCACCGCGTCGCCGTCCCCGTCGCGCAAGCGGCCCACCAGGACCCGCACCCCCGCCCCGGCCCACCCCGGCACCGCCGACCCGGTCACCACCCGCTCCGCCGATCCCGACGGCACCGTCTCTCCCACCGCCGGTCCGGTGACGGGACGGCTCACCCTCACGTACGTGCGCGCCGTCGGCACCAGGGAGGGCACCTGCTGGGCCGGTGACCACGTGGCTCTGACCGCGCTGGTGGAGCGCGCCGGCGACCAGCTTCCGTTCGGCTACGTGTGGATGGTCGACGGGCGCGTCACGGGCCGCGCGACGACCGTCGTGGCCCCGGACGGCCGGCTCGTCCTGAACGCGCCCCGCACCCTGGCGGCCGACGGCGGCACCCACCTGGTCACGCTGCGCATCACCACCCCGGTGAGCCGCCAGCGCTCGCTGTCCGTGACGTTCTGCCCGCAGCCGTAGAGCGGCGCTTCCCCACCCGCGGCCGGACGTCACGCCGGCCGTACGATGACGTCCTGTTCAGTCCCACCCGTCCGACCAGCCCGGGGAGCACCTACGCGTGGCGCTCGCGGAGGTCGTTCAGCAGGTCCAGGGCCGCGTCGGCGATCACGGTGCCCGGCGGGAAGATGGCCGCGGCCCCGGCGGCCCGCAGGGCGGCGAAGTCGTCCGGCGGGATCACCCCGCCCACCACGATCATGACGTCGGAGGCGTCCAGCTCCGCCAGGGCCCGCCGGAGCGCCGGCACCAGCGTCAGGTGGCCGGCCGCCAGCGACGACACGCCGACGATGTGCACGTCGGCCTCCACCGCCTGCCGCGCCACCTCCTCCGGCGTCTGGAACAGCGGACCGACGTCCACGTCGAACCCCAGGTCGGCGAAGGCCGTGGCGATCACCTTCTGGCCCCGGTCGTGGCCGTCCTGGCCCATCTTGGCCACCAGGATGCGCGGGCGGCGGCCCTCGGCACGCTCGAAGTCGGCGCACGCCTGCCGTACCCGCTCGATGTTCCCGGCCGGGCCGGCCTCGTCGCGGTACACGCCGGAAATGGTACGGATCTGACCGGCGTGGCGCCCGAAGACCCGCTCCAGCGCGTCGGAGATCTCGCCCACGGTGGCCTTGGCCCGGGCCGCGTCGACGGCCAGCTTGAGCAGGTTGTGGTCGAGCCCCGGCCGGGGGTCGGCCGCGGCCTCGGTGAGCGCCTCCAGCGCGCGGCCCACCGCCTCGGGGTCGCGTTCGGCGCGCAGGCGGCGCAGCTTGTCGAGCTGGCTGGCCCGTACGGCGCTGTTGTCGACCTTGAGCACCTCGATCGGCTCGTCGGCGTCGGGCCGGTACTTGTTCACGCCGATGACCGGCTGGCGGCCCGAGTCGATACGGGCCTGGGTGCGGGCCGCGGCCTCCTCGATGCGCAGCTTCGGCAGCCCCGCCTCGATGGCGCGGGCCATGCCGCCGGCGGCCTCGACCTCCTCGATGTGCGCCCAGGCGCGCTCGGCCAGATCGTGGGTGAGCCGCTCGACGTAGTAGGAGCCGCCCCACGGGTCGATGACCTTGGTCGTGCCGGACTCCTGCTGGAGCAGGATCTGGGTGTTGCGGGCGATGCGGGCGGAGAAGTCGGTGGGCAGCGCGAGCGCCTCGTCCAGCGCGTTGGTGTGCAGCGACTGCGTGTGGCCCTGCGTGGCGGCCATGGCCTCGACGCAGGTGCGGGCGACGTTGGTGAAGACGTCCTGCGCGGTCAGCGACCAGCCGGACGTCTGCGAGTGCGTGCGCAGCGACAGCGACCTGGGGTTCGTCGCCCCGAACCCGGACACCAGCTTCGCCCAGAGCAGCCGCGCGGCGCGGAGCTTGGCGACCTCCATGAAGAAGTTCATGCCGATGCACCAGAAGAACGACAGCCGGGGCGCGAACCGGTCGACGTCCATGCCGGCCGCGATGCCGGCCCGGAGATACTCCACGCCGTCGGCCAGCGTGTAGGCGAGCTCCAGGTCGAGCGTGGCCCCGGCCTCCTGGATGTGGTAGCCGGAGATGCTGATCGAGTTGAACTTCGGCATCTTCTCGCTGGTGTAGGCGAAGATGTCCGAGATGATCCGCATGGACGGGGACGGCGGGTAGATGTAGGTGTTGCGGACCATGAACTCCTTGAGGATGTCGTTCTGGATGGTCCCGGCGAGCTGCTCCGGCTCCACCCCTTGCTCCTCGGCCGCCACGATGTAGAGCGCCAGGACGGGCAGCACGGCCCCGTTCATGGTCATCGACACCGACATGCGGTCCAGCGGGATCCCGTCGAAGAGCTGCCGCATGTCGTAGATCGAGTCGATCGCCACCCCGGCCATGCCCACGTCGCCCTCGACGCGCGGGTGGTCGGAGTCGTAGCCGCGGTGCGTGGCCAGGTCGAACGCCACCGACAGGCCCTTCTGACCGGCCGCGAGGTTGCGCCGGTAGAAGGCGTTGGAGTCCTCGGCGGTGGAGAAGCCCGCGTACTGGCGGATGGTCCACGGCTGGTTGACGTACATGGTCGGGTACGGGCCGCGCAGGTACGGGGCCGCGCCCGGGTAGGTGCGCAGGAAGTCGAGGCCGTCGAGGTCGGCGGCCGTGTAGAGCGGCCTGACGCCGATGCCCTCGGGCGTCTCCCACACCCGCCCCTCCGCCGGCGGCGACGCCTCGGGCGGCGCCTTGCCCTCCAGCGGCACGCCGGTGAAGTCGGGGATCATCGGGCCACCTCCAGGACGTCGAAGGTCGTGCGGAGCACGCCGAGCGCGTCGCACCCGGTGTGGAGGCAGGCGTCCACGCCGTCGTACGAGCCCTGGCCGGCCAGCCAGACCAGGCGCGCCCCGGCCTTCCTGAGCGCGGCGGCCACGGCCTCGGCGTGCCGGGCGTACAGGCGGTCGGTCGAGCACAGGCAGGCGACGGTGGTGCCGCTGACGGCGAACGCCGTGGCGATCTGGTCGGGCTCCGCCCCGGGGCCGGCGGTCTCGGTGGCCAGCCCGCCGGCGTGGAAGAGGTTCGCGGCGAACGCGGCGCGGGCCGAGTGGGCGGCGACGGGGCCGATCGTGGCGAGGAACACCTTGGGGCGTTCGGGCAGCGCGTCGGCCACGTCACGCAGCTCCTCGAACTCCTGGGCGTACCGGATCACCGGCAGACCCGCGGGAGTCCCCTCCCGGGAGGAGGCCGGCCACGGGCCGTCCCGCCGGGGGCGGCGCGGGGGCTTCTCGCCGGGCTGCGGGTACTCGCTGACGCCCGTGATCGGGAAGCGGCGGTGCGCGACGTCGGCGGCGCGGCGCTCGCGGGTGGCGGCGACCCGCCGCGCCACCAGGCCGGCCGCCGGGTCGATGCCGCCCGCCGCCTCGATGTCCTGGAACCACCCCCAGGCCCGCTCGGCCAGGTCGGCCGTGCGCCGCTCGACGTACCAGGACCCGCCGGCGGGGTCGGCCACCCGGCCGACCCCGGCCTCCTCCAGCAGCAGCGCCTGCGTGTTGCGGGCGATGCGGCGGGAGAACGCGTCGGGCGGGCCCAGGCAGGCGTCGAACGGCTGCGCGGTGACCGCGTCGGCCCCGCCCACCCCGGCGGCGAAGCAGGCCACGGTGGTGCGGAGCATGTTCACGTACGGGTCGCGCGCGGTCATCATCGCGGAGCTGGTCACCACGTGCTGGAGCTGCACCCCGGACGCCCCGGCCGCCGGAGTGCCCGTCTCGACCCCGCACAGCTCGGCGATGCGCGCCCACAGGCGGCGCGCGGCCCGCAGCTTGGCGATCGTGGCGAACTGGTCGTCGGTCGCGGCGTAGCGGAACTCCAGCTGCCCGAACGCCTCCTCGACGCTCAGCCCGGCGTCGGTGAGCGCGCGCAGGCAGGCGACGCCCAGCGCGATCGAGCAGCCCAGCTCGTCGGCGTCGCCGCCGCCCGCGTCGTGGTACGGCGTGGCGTCCACGGTGACGGCCCGCAGCCCCGGGAACTCGGCCACGCACCGCCGGGCGAGCCGCACGGCGGTGTCACGGCCGCCGGCCGTACCGGCTCCGAGGTTGCCCCGGGCGGGGGTGCCGCGCTCGGCGGCCAGCGCGAGCAGCGCCTCGGCCGCCTCGGCGGTGCGGTGACCGGCGTCCAGCGTGATCGGCGCGAGGTCGAGGTGGACGCCCTTCAGCACCCGGCCCAGCTCGCCCACGGGGATCGCGCCGTCGCCGACGGCCAGCCACAGCGAGGTGACGCCGTTCTCCAGGTCGGCCAGCACGGCCTCCGGGTCGGGGACGGCGTGGCGCTGCCGCACGTCCCAGCCCCCGGCGGCCCGCGCCGCGTGCGCGGCCCGGTCGAAGGGCGGGGCGGCCGGCAGGTCGTCGGCGTCGTACAGCGGGGAGAGCGTCACCCCGTCGTACGTCGGGCCGGACAGGGCCTCCTCCGGGGACGCGGCCTCCACCCCCGACTTGCGCAGGACGGCGAGCGCGAGCGCCCGCCAGTCGTCGCGAGTGGTCGCGGGAAAACCGGCTGCCAGGTCCATGATTCGGATAGTAGGCGGAACGCCGCGAACCGGGTAACCCCAGGGGTCCCCCAGCGAAACGCCCGGCCGCCCCGGTGGGCCGGTCAGGAGCCGGGGGCCTCCCAGGCCAGGCGCCAGGTGACCGGGCCGACGACGCCGTCCGCGTCCACCCCCTGCTCGCGCTGGAAGCGGAGGCAGACGTCGCGTGACGCCGCCCCGTACGCGCCGTCCACGTCGAGGTCCCACCCGCGGGCCTTCATCTGCTGCTGCCAGGTGCGCACGTCCTCCCCGCGTGTCACCGGCGGATAGCGCAGCAGCCGGCCGGGGAACGGGGGCGCCTCGGGCTGCTCGCCGTCGCCGCCGTTCTCCCCGTCGCCGCCGTCACCGCCGGGCCGCGGCGCGCCCCGGCGCACCCACGCGTACAGCGGCTCCCCGGGGCAGTCGGTCGCGTACCCGTCGCGGTGCCCCTTGATCTCCAGGCCCGCGTCGCCGTGCTGACGGACGTACTCGACGGCGTCGAGGATGGCGTGCAGCAGCCCGTCTGGCGGCTCCACCAGCCCGGCGTTGCCCACGAGGCCGAGCACGGCGTAGTGCCCGGAGTTGAGGCCGGGACCGTTGGCGGCGGGCAGGTGGTGCAGGCCCCGCCCCTCGAACACCTTCCTGTGCGGACAGGCCACGAAGGAGTAGCCGATGTCCAGCCAGCCGTTGCCGTCCTGGTGACCGCGCTGGATGGACTGCACCAGCGACACGCAGCCCGCGTGGTCGGCGACGATGCCGGGATTGACCACTCCGCCGGTGTAGTGAACTTTCACCCCCCTGGTGGAGGCGAGCTGCGTATAGCTTCCCCGGGGCGCGCGGGCACCCCAGTCACGTCGTGTCACGAGATCGATGGCCACCGTTGTGCTCTCCGGATGGTCGAATATGTGACAACCGAGGGTAACGTGGCCTATGCGGACAGATGGGTGAATCGACGATTATTCGCTTTATGGACGGATCACTCGCTTGTCGGTGACGATGGCGGTGATCAGGTCGTGCGGGGTCACGTCGAACGCGGGGTTGACCGCGTCCGTGCCTTCGGGCGCCAGCCGCATCCCCCGGACCGTGACGATCTCCTCGGCGCCCCTGTCCTCGATCTCGATACCGTCGCCCGTGGGAGTGGCGAAGTCGATCGTCGTCTCGGGCGCCACCACGACGAACGGCACCCCGGCCCGCGCCGCGCCGAGCGCCAGGGCGTACGTGCCGATCTTGTTGGCGGTGTCGCCGTTGGCGGCGATGCGGTCCGCGCCGACGAGCACCGCGTCCACGCCGCCCCTCGCCAGCAGGTACGGGCCCGCGCCGTCGGCGACCAGCCGGTGCGGCGCGCCCATGCGGGCCAGCTCCCACGCGGTGAGCCGGGCGCCCTGGAGCAGCGGGCGGGTCTCCAGTGCCAGCACCTCGGCCAGCCGGCCGCGTTCGAGCAGCGTCTGTGCGACGCCGAGCGCCGTGCCCCGCTCCACGGCCGCGAGGCCGCCGGCGTTGCACACCGTCATGATGCGCAGCCCGCCGCCGGGACGGCCCTCGGTGAGCAGGTCGGCTCCCCGCTCCCCCATGGCCAGGCAGGCCGCGATGTCCTCGTCGCGGATGCGCAGGGCGGTCTCCAGGACCGCCTCGCGGCCCTTCGGCAGCCAGGCGGCGGCCTGGTCCACACCCCAGGCGAGGTTGACGGCCGTGGGCCGGGCGGCCCGCAGCCTGGCGATGGCGTCGCGGTCCCCGCCCGCCAGCACGACGCCGAGCGCTCCGGCGACGCCCAGCGCGGGCGCCCCGCGCACGGCCAGCCGCCGGATCGCGTCGATCAGCCGGTCGACGGTGGTGATCCTGACCATGACGCACTCGTCGGGCAGCCGCGTCTGATCGACCAGCTCGACCGCCCCGTCCACCCAGTCAATGGTCCGCACTCTCCGCACGCTAACCGACTACGGTCGATTCGCCACCATTCCGGGATCACATGGACGAGATCGGGAGGTCAGTGTTCGGCGAGGACGATGACCGAGTCGCCGTCCGCGAGCACGAGAGCCTGCGACTTCGGCGGGTTGAGGACGATGCCGTAGTGCGGCGGCGTGTTGCGCTCGCCCGCGTCCCGGTAGCCGATCGCCGTCTCCCCGCGCCGCCGCGCCGCCTCGATGATCGTCGAGAACGTCACCTCGGTGCCCGTCTTCACGTAGTCGCCCGCCGGCCGGGGGTAGATCTCCGAGCCGTGCGAGTCGAACAGGTAGCTGAAGACGTCCGCCAGGTGCCGGTTCTCGGCCAGCTGGGCGAGGAGCAGGCCGATGACCGTGTCGCTGATGACGATGTCGTCGGCCTCGGTGACCTCGGCGAGGACGCGGTTGCTCTCGTCGTGCATCTCGCTGACGATCGAGTAGTGCTCGCCCCGCGCGGTCTGCATGTCGCGCAGTTGCAGCAGCGTCATGAGAGTGCGGGTGTCGGCGTGGTGGGGGTCGAAGCGGTCGTCCGACAGCACGATGACGTGCTGGAACAGGCCGAGGCCGAGCGCCTCCAGCTGGTAGCGGTCGGTGGTGTCGCACTCCTTGACGTTGACCGTGAGGTTGGCCAGGCCGTCCAGGCCCGCCCCGGCCTTGGGGTGGTCGGCGGCGACCTCCAGGGCCGAGCCGGGCGCGACGTAGCCGTCGAGGTAGCGGACGATGTGCTCGGCCCGGCCGTTCCAGTTGAGCACCAGCGTGCGCTCGGGCTCGGGCGCGGTGGGCGGGGCGCAGACGACGGCCTCCTCGTCGACGACGGGCTCGCCGGTGGCCAGGCGGACGTGGGAGTCGTCGTGGGCGATGACGACGACCTGGTCGTCGCCGCCGATGACGGTGTCCGACGGCGGGTTGAGCACGACGCCCGATCGCCCGCGCAGGCCGAGGACGCTGGCCGTCTCGTAGGCGTGCAGCGCCTCGCCGTAGGTGCGCCCGGCCAGCTCGGCGCCGGAGCGCAGGTAGATCTCGCCGCCGTCGAAGTTGAGCAGGTCCATGCAGACGACGGACATGCCGGACTGGCGCGAGGACTGGACGATGAGCCGGGAGGCGGTGTCGTCGGCGTCGACGAGGTGGACCTCTCCCCCGCCGGCCAGGCGGGCGGCGGGGATGTTGCCGGAGGCGGCGACGGCGGCCACGACCGGCGGGTGCGCCCCGGCCCGCTTGGCCAGCGCGAGCAGGATCTTGATGACGTGGGCGTCGGGGTCCTCGCCGTCGGGCGAGAGCACGACGACGGACCGGGCGCTCTGGAGGTTCATGAGCGCGAGGTCGCGCGGCTCGGTGGGCCGCCCGGTGCGGCAGACCAGCCGGGTGCGCCCGAGCTCGACGTGCTCGCGGATCTCCTCCTCCATGTCGAGCTTGTCGCGGTCGGCGAGGACGGCGATGACGGAGCCCGGCTGGCTGGCGTGCGCCTTGACCAGCTCGCCCACGATCGTGAACACCTGGTCCGACCAGCCGAGCACGACCGTGTGGCCCTTCTCGACGATGCGCGAGCGCCCCCGGCGCAGGCGGTCGACCTTCAGCTTGAGGCCGTTGGACAGCAGGCCGACGAGCATGCTGACGACGAACAGCCCGCCGAGGGAGCCCGCGAACATGACGGTCATGTACGCCGTGGAGCCCTTGTCGCCGGCGACCTTGCCGGGGTTGAGGGCGTGCATGAGCGCGACCCACAGCACCTCGCCGGCTCCGCCGACGCCCTCGGGCTCGTGGGGGGCCAGCCAGAGCGTCAGGCCCGCGACCGCCACGACCAGCGCCACGGACAGGACGGCCAGCAGGCCGACGAGCGAGGCGGTCCCGCGGGACATCGTGTTGTCGAACCAGTAACGCGCACGCTCGCGGAACGTCACCCCTGCCACCCCGGTTTACCTCCACCATTCGCACACGTGACCGACACAACACCGACGCAACAAGGTACCGGTGGATCGGCCCGTCCGCAGCGTTACCGGTGACCTGGCGATATGCCCCGCCCCGGTCTGCCACCCGCTCCGGGGCCGGGCGCCATGACATATCGGTATGGCTCCGGGATGGCGCCAGATCGCAAAACCCTTCGACAGACCGCCGCCCTGAGTGGATCATTATCCTCATGTCCGTGATGAAGGAGGTGCCGTTCCCGAGCCCGGAGTCGCCAGACCTCCCGATGAACATCTGGATCGACGACGCCGACTCCGCGATCGACGTCATCGACGCGCTGGCGCTGTCGCCGTTCGCGACCGGCGTGCAGCCCTGGTCGCGCCTGGCCAACCTGGAGCGGGTGCGCCCCGACGCCACGCTGAGCCCGGCCGAGGGCCGGCTCGTGCGCACCGCGCAGGTCCAGGACGGCTCGGAGTCGCGCCTGATCTGCGGTGAGGGCTGGACGCTGCGGATCGTACGGCACCGCAACCGCACCGCGACCGTGAGCGTCACCGCCGTCACCGAGGAGCTGGCCCGTTCGGTGCTCAAGGAGAGCACGGACGGCGCCGTGGAGCCGGAGCCGGAGACCGACCACGTCGACATGGGCTTCTGGTGGCGCGGCATGCACGGCGGGACCCGCTCCGAGAAGCCGATCACGGCCCAGCCGTGGGAGGAGATCAGCGGCAACTACTCCGCGCAGGTCCGCCGCTCCCTCGACGCGCTGATGACGGTCACCCCGGCGGACGTGCACGGCCGGCTCATCCTCATGCACGGCCCGCCCGGCACCGGCAAGACGACGCTGCTGCGCTCGCTGGCCAAGCAGTGGCGCGAGTGGTGCCAGGTCGACTGCGTGCTGGATCCGGAGCGGCTGTTCAACGACCCCGGCTACCTCATGGAGGTCGCCGTCGGCTACGACACGGACGAGGACCGGCACCGCTGGCGGCTGCTCGTGCTGGAGGACTGCGACGAGCTGATCAGCTCGGCGGCCAAGTCGCAGACCGGGCAGGGCCTGTCGCGGCTGCTCAACCTCACCGACGGGCTGCTCGGCCAGGGCCGGGACGTGCTGGTGGCGATCACCACGAACGAGGACCTGGCCCGCCTGCACCCCGCCGTCGTCCGTCCCGGCCGCTGCCTGGCGCAGCTGGAGGTCGGGCCGCTGACGCGCGAGGAGGCGGTCGGCTGGCTCGGCTCCTCCGAGGGGGTCGGCCCGGCGGGGGCGACGCTGGCGGAGCTGTACGCGGCCCGCTCGGGGCGGGCGGTGCCCGTCCACTCCTCGGACGAGTCCACCGGCCTCTACCTCTGACCCTCGCCCGGGCGGCGGTGCGTACGTAAACCATCCGATGCGGGCGACCAGGCCGGGGACCACAATCGGCATGGTGCTCACCGTCGATCCGGCCCGCGTCGCCTTCTGCCGCCTGGCCGTGTCCTTCGGGACCGCGACCGGCGTCCCGGGCGGGCTCGCCCCGTGGACCGGCGACGAGGTGCCGATCGGCTTCCCCGCCACCCAGCTCGTCCCGTCGTGGACCGCGCGCACCCCGCCCGGCTCGTGGGTGGAGGTCGAGCTGCGGGCCAGGACGGCGGCCGGGGCTCTCACCAAGTGGTACGTGATGGGCCGCTGGTCCGAGCACGGCGACCCGCGCACCTCCGTGCCCGGCCAGGGCGACGACGACGGTGACGTGGCTGTCGACACGTTCGTGGCGCGGCGGCCGGTGACGGCGTTCCAGGTGCGGGTGACGCCGTGCGGCCCCGGCGTCCGGATGGGCTCGCTCGGGGTGATGGCCTCGGCCGTGCCGCCGTTCCCGGTCGTCTCCGCGTACGAGCCGGGCCGGGACGGGGCGGCCGCCGTCGAGCTCGCGGTCCCCCGCCACTCCCAGCACGAGCACGCCGGCCACCACCCGCACATCGACGGCGGCGGCGCCAACTGGTGCGGCCCGGCCGCGGTGGCGATGGTGCTCGGCTACTGGGGGCTCGGCCCGGCGCCCGAGGAGCTGGCCTGGGTGGGCGCGGGCGACCCGTCGCCGCTCGTGGACCACGCGGCCCGTGACACCTACGACTCCAGCTACCAGGGCACCGGGAACTGGCCGTTCAACGTGGCCTACGCCGGCCGGTTCGGGCTGTCGGGGTTCGTCACGCGGCTGCGCTCGGCGGCCGAGCTGGAGGCGTTCGTCCGGGCCGGGATCCCGGTGGTCACCTCGCAGTCGTTCAAGGCGCACGAGCTGCCCGGCTCCGGCTACTCGACGGGCGGGCACATCATGGTCGTCACCGGCTTCACCGCCGGGGGCGACGTCGTCGTCAACGACCCGGCGGCGCCGAGCGACGCCGACGTGCGCCGCATCTATCCGCGGGCCGCGTTCGAGAACGTGTGGCTGCGGGGCTCGGGCAGCGGGGGCATCGTCTACGTGCTCCATCCGCCCGGCCATCCCCTTCCTCCCTCCGATGGCAACTGGTGAGTCCATGAGCATTCGACCGATCGACGTGGCCCGTACCGACGGCGGCCCCCTGTGGGTGGAGGCCGTCGCCACGCCCGCCGGGGTGGAGGTGTGGTGGGACGAGCCGCGCCCGCACGAGGGCGGCCGGCGGTGCGTGGTGCGGCGCCTGCCGGACGGGTCGCGCGTGGACGCGCTCCCGGCCGGCTGGAACGCCCGCAACCGCGTCATCGAGTACGGCGGCCGGTCCTGGCGGCCGCTGCCGGGCGGCGGGCTGGTTTTCACGAACTGGGCGGACCAGCGCCTGTACCGGCTCGACGGCGACGGCGAGCCGGTGGCGCTGACCCCGGAGGGCCCGGCCCGCTACGCCGACCTCTACCTGGCGCCGGGACGCGACGAGGTGTGGGCGGTGCGCGAGACCGGCACGACGCGCGACCTCGTCGCCGTGCCGCTGGCCGGCGGGCCGGTGCGGGTGATCGTGCGGGCGCAGCACTTCCTCATGTGC
Organism: Nonomuraea sp. 3-1Str; assembly: GCF_031570565.1. Classification (NCBI taxonomy): domain Bacteria; kingdom Bacillati; phylum Actinomycetota; class Actinomycetes; order Streptosporangiales; family Streptosporangiaceae; genus Nonomuraea; species Nonomuraea sp. 3-1Str. The sequence goes on along the minus strand of NZ_JALHBK010000026.1, from coordinate 36,346 downwards.
CCGCGCCTGTCGCCCGGCGGCGGCCACGTGTCCTGGATCGGCTGGGACCACCCGAACATGCCGTGGGACGGCACGGAGCTGTGCGTGGCGCCGCTCGGCCCCGACGGGACCGCCGGGCCGCGCGCGGTGGTCGCGGGCGGCCCGGCCGAGTCGGTCGTGCAGGCGGAGTGGCGCGACGAGGACTCCCTGTACGCCGTCACCGACGCGACCGGCTGGTGGAACCTCCACCTGGTGGGCCGCGAGGGCGGGCCGGCGCGCAACCTCACGCCGCGCGAGGAGGAGTTCGGCGACGCGCCGTGGAAGCCGGGCGCGTCCTGGTTCGCGGTCGCCGAGTCCGGGCTGGTGGTGGTCCACGGCACGGCGGACCGCCTGTTCCTGTCGGTGCTGGACCCCGCGACCGGGGAGCTGCGGGACGTGGGCGGCGAGGCGACGTACTGGGCCTCGACGGTGTCGGCGGCCGGCGGCAAGGCCGTGGGCGTGTCGGCCACGCCGTACACGCCGAGGGAGGTGACGCTCGTGGACCTGGCGAGCGGCGCGCGCGAGGTGGTGTCGGCGCCCAAGCCGCTGCCCGAGCGGGCGCTGCTGCCCGGCCCGGAGGCGTTGACGATCGAGGGCGTCCACGCGCACGTCTACCCGCCCGCGGGGGCGCCCGGGCCCGCCCCGTACGTCATCTTCGTGCACGGCGGGCCGACCGGGAGCCGGCCGATGGTGCTCGACCTGGAGATCGCCTACTTCACCAGCCGGGGCATCGGCGTGGCCGAGGTCAACTACGGCGGCTCCACCGGCTACGGCCGGGCCTACCGGGAGCGGCTGCGCCACCAGTGGGGCGTGGTCGACGTCGAGGACTGCGCCAAGGTGGCGCGCGGCCTGGTCGAGATGGGCAGGGCCGACGCCGCGCGGATCGCGATCCGGGGCGGCAGCGCGGGCGGCTGGACCACGGTCGCGGCGCTGGTGCACAGTGACGTGTTCGCGGGCGGCGTCGCCCACTACGCGATCACCGACCCGGAGAGCTGGGCCGCCGAGACGCACGACTTCGAGTCGCGCTACCTGGACGGGCTCATCGGGCCGCTGCCCGAGACCCGGCAGCGCTACACCGACCGCTCGCCGCTGCTGCGCGCCGCGCACGCGTCCGGCCCGTGCCTCATGCTGCACGGGCTGGAGGACGCGATCGTGGACGTGAGCCAGGCCGAGCGGTTCACGGCCGAGCTGGACCGGCACGGCAGGCGGTGGGCGCTGCTGACCTACCCCGGCGAGCAGCACGGCTGGCGCCGCGAGGAGACCATCGTCTCCGCGCTGGAGGCCGAGCTGGCGTTCTACGGGCTGATCTTCGGGTTCGAGACGCCCGAGGTGCCGCCGCTGAAACTGGAAGGAAGAGCGTGAAGAGCGTTGCCGAGATCTGCTCGGACCTGATCAGGTTCGACACCACCAATCCGGGCTCGGGCGAGCGGCCGGCGGCCGAGTACGTGGCCACGTTGCTGGCCGACGCGGGCCTGGAGCCGGAGGTGTTCGAGTCGGCGCCGCGCCGCACGACCGTCGTCGCCCGCCTGGAAGGCGCCTCGCCCGACGCGCTGCTCGTGCACGGCCACCTGGACGTGGTCCCGGCCGACCCGGCGGAGTGGCGCATGCACCCGTTCTCCGGCGAGATCGTCGACGACTGCGTGTACGGCCGGGGCGCGGTCGACATGAAGGGCTCGTGCGCGATGACGCTCGCGACCGTGCTCGGCATGCGGGCGCGCGGGCAGCGGCCGAGGCGCGACGTCGTGCTGGCGTTCCTCGCCGACGAGGAGGCGACCGGCGACTACGGCTCGCGGCACGCGGTCACCGAGCACCGTGACCTGTTCGACGGGGTCACGCAGGCGATCAGCGAGTCGGGCGGGTTCAGCGTCGCCTCGGGCGAGCACCGGGTCTACCCGGTGGCGGTGGGCGAGCGCGGCACGGCCTGGATGAGGCTGACCGCGCACGGCGTGGCGGGCCACGGCTCGCGGCCCGCCGTGGACAACCCCGTCGCCACGCTCGTCCACGCCCTGTCCCGCGTCGCCTCCCACCAGTGGCCGGTACGGCTGACGCCGTCGGTGGCGGCGCTCATCCAGGAGCTGTCGGAGATCACCGGGCAGCCCGTGGACCTGGACCGGCTGGATGAGGAGGCGGCGCGGCTCGGCGCTCTCGGCACCCTGTTCAAGGGGCAGATCCGCAACTCCGCCAACCCGACCATGCTGGAGGCGGGCTACAAGGTCAACGTGGTGCCGTCCACGGCCCAGGCGCACGTGGACGGGCGCTACCTGCCGGGTCTGCAGGAGGAGTTCCTGGCCACGATCGACGAGCTGCTCGGGCCGAAGATCACCCGGGAGTTCGTGAACCTGGAGGACGCCCCGGCCGCGTCGTACCCGTCGCCGTTCTTCGACGAGCTGGCGGGGGCGCTGGTGGCCGAGGACCCGATGGCGCGGCCGGTGCCGTACGTGATGAGCGGCGGCACGGACGCCAAGTCGTTCGCCCGGCTCGGCATCGAGGGCCACGGGTTCGCGCCGCTGATGCTGCGGCCGGACCTGGACTACTTCGGCATGTTCCACGGCAAGGACGAGCGGGTGCCGGTCGAGGGGCTGGAGTTCGGCACGCGCGTCCTCACCCGCCTGCTCACCTGAGTCCCGCCGTGCCGCGACAGGTCCCTGGAACGGCTCGCCACAACAGTGGAACAAAGCATTCCGTTCTGATATGATGACGACATCAGCGAAACGGAAGGGCTGCGGAACATGAGCGAGATCGTGAACACCGGCTGGGACGTGCTGGACCTCTCCCACGAGGCGCTGCGCCGCGTCGTGCGCGGGGTCCCCGCGGACGCGTGGCACCTGCCCACCCCGTGCGCGAAGTGGGACGTGACCCAGGTGCTCCAGCACGCCGCCGGCGACCAGGTGGGCTTCGCGGCGTTCCTCACCGGCGAGCCGGGCCCCGCCGAGGACCCATTCGCGCCCTCGGGCACCCTGGCCGAGGACCCGGAGGCGTACACGGAGTCGGCCCTGGGACGCTCGGCCGCGGCCTGGGCCGGCGTGGACCGCGACGCCGAGCAGGTGCCCGTGCCGGTCCCGCCGAACGCGATGGAGCCGTCGCTCGGGGCGGGCGCCTGCGCGCTGGACGCCGCCGTGCACGCGTGGGACATCGCCGTCGCGACCGGGCAGCCGTCGCCGCTGACCGCCGGCATGGCGCGGGAGCTGCTGGAGGTAGCCCGGCGGATCGTCGAGCCGCTGCGCGCCTGGGGGGCGTACGCGGCGGTGCTGCCGGCGGCCGAGGGCGACGACGACGTGGCGGCACTGCTGCGCTACCTGGGCCGCGACCCCCGCTGGGCCTAGAGCTCGTCCAGCACGAACATGATGTGCTCGGCCTCGCCGTGCAGGACCGTGCCCTCGCGCCGGAACCCGCTCTTCTCCAGCAGCCGCACCGACCCGGTGTTGCCGCTGAAGGGGTCGGCGTACAGGGGACGGGCCTTCTCCTCGCCCAGGAACAGCGCGAGCGCCCGCGTGCCGACGCCTCTCCCCCAGAACGCGCGCCCGAACCAGTAGCCGATGAACCGCCGCTCGCCCTCCCACCAGGCGACGACGTTGCCCGCCACCTCACCGTCCACGACGACCGCCCGGACGAGGACGGTGGGGTCGCCGAGGACCCGCGTCCGCCAGTGGGTCATGAACCTCTCGCGCTCCCGCGCCGGAAACCTGGAGCGCCGGGTCGCCTCCGGGTCCCGCTCCTGCTCGAAGAAGACCTCCAGGTCGGCCTCCGTCACGGCCCGCAGGCTCACGTCCACGGCCCTGGGCCCGCTCATGCGGCCGCTCGTGTCATCGCTCATGCCGGCCCAGCGTGCCATCCGCCACCGACAGAAATAAGCCCGGCCAGAATCAGCCCGGCCAGGATCAGCCGGGCTCGTGCAGCCCGACCGGGTTGCGCCTCTCCCGCAGCTCCAGGGCCTTGCGCAGCTCCCGCTCCACCGCCGGCGAGCGCGTGGCGGCCAGGCCCTCGCCGAGCAGGCGGACCGGGGCGGGCCCGGCGATCCACCGGTCCACCTCCGCGTACCACGCGCGCTCGGCCGCCGCCCGGACCGGCCAGTCGCGCATGAGGCCCGCCAGGTGCCGGGCCGCCGCCTCCTCACCGGCCGTCTCCTCCCAAACGGCCAGGTACGGCAGCGGGTCCAGCCGGTAACCGTCGCCGATGAGCGCGATCAGCTCCGGGGCGCCGAGCTCGCGCGGGTAGGCGCTCAGGGTCACCTGCCACCACGCGCCGACGGCCGCCACGACGGCCTCCCTCTCGTCGTCCGGCCAGCCGGTCCAGGCCCGCGCCGTCCGGGCGGCCAGGTCCGGCGCGACGAACCAGCCGTCCATCTCCTCGGTGATCAGCAGCTCCAGCAGGCGCGGCAGATAGTGCTTGAAGTCGGCCTCGTCACCCCACGTCCCGTGGTTCCAGGCGTACGGTTCGAGGACCTCCGCGCCGAGGGAGCGCAGCGGCCCCGTGCGCGCGGCCCGCACCACGTCCGGGGAGACGCAGTGGTCGCAGACGACGGTGTGCTCCGGCAGCGGGTGCCGGGCGAAGGTCTCGTACAGGTGGTCCAGCGCCGTGCGCGCGTGGGGGTCCGTGCTCACCTCACCGGATGGTAGACCGCCCGGCGCCGCGCCACGCGCACAGCGCGCCGGAATCGCGAGATCACTGAACGTGAGAAGGAGGAACGGGGGCGCGGGCGGTCCCCTCCGGCCGTCCGCGCCCGTCCCTCCGGCGGGTGCCGCGGGGTCAGCCCTGCACCACGGTGACCTGGGCGTGGATCTGCGAGGAGGCGCCCGTCCCGAATTTCGTGCCGTTCACGACCGCGCCGTACCCGGTCCCGCTGGCCCAGTCGAGGGTCATCACCCCGGGACGGGACGAGAAGTCGATGCTCCCGATCAGCTCGGTGAAGGCGCTGCTGCCACCGATGCGCGAGGACCCGTTCGCGGCGAAGCTCACCCGGTTGCCGTCGATCCGGTAGCGGCCCCGCAGCGGGTACAGGTCGGTGCGGACGTCCGTGGTGGTGAAGGCGAAGGTGCCGTTCTCGAAGAACGTCAGGACGGCGTTGGCGACCCGGGCCTGGGCGCGGCTGCTCGGCGCCCCCTTGACCTGCTGGAACCGCAGGATCTGCCCGGCCCGCAGCACCACCACCGCCCTCGCCGCCGCCGCTGACGCCACCGCCGATGCGGCCGCTGACGATGCCGCCGCCGAGGACGCCTCCGCGTACGCCGTCGCCGGTAACGCCCGCGCGTTCGCCGGGGCCGGCGCGACCGCCGGCACGCCCAGTCCCGCGATCAGCGCCACCCCGGCCAGGATCCGCCGCCCGCCCGGCCCGCGCCTCGCATGCTCCGTGCCCATGTTCCCCTCCGGTCCAGCCGTCGTCACTCTCATGGGTACCGGCCCTTGGAACGGTCCGGTAGCCCCGGAAAGCCGGGTATTGCCGGCCGCGCCCTGCCGTGCTAGGGAAGGATTCCCAGCTCGTTGGCCCAGCGGATGGCGGCGCTCAGCGGCGCCAGGTTGCGGCTCTCGCCGGGATGGCAGGCCACGTACTTGTCCCGCACGCCCGCAAGCAGGTCCGACAGCCGGTCCTCGCCGACGCCCAGCTCGCGGGCCGCCTCGTGGCGGGTCATGCCGAGGTGGCCGACCAGCCGGACCACCTCCCGCTCGCGCCCGGTCAGCCGGTAGCGGCGGTCCCTGCGACGGCGTCGTACGACCTCGAAGACCCTGGCGACCAGCGCGTGCAGCTCGGCCTCGGGCACCCCGGCCCGCAGCGCGGCCTCCACTGCGCTGTCGCCCTGCGCGAACGCCCGCACGACGCCCAGCTCCACAGCGCCCAGCTCGCCGTCGGAGAGCGGGCGGCGGCGGACGTCCTCCAGGATGTAGCCGGCCAGCCGGGCCGAGACGTGGTGGCGGCCCTCGACGACGGCGGCGACCGCCGAGACGAACTCCGCGGGCATGGACGTCTTCTCCACGAACCCCCGCGCCCCCTGCTCGATCGCGTCGAGCACCTGCTCCGGCGTGGCCACCCCGGACATGGCGAGCACCCGGCAGCCGTGGCCGGCCAGGTGCCGGATCGCGCCGCCCCACGACAGACCGGGCAGGAGCCGCAGGTCGCAGATCGCGACGTCCGGGGTGAGCGCCCAGTCGATGTCCTCCACGTCCGTCACCGCGGGCAGGACCGCGAAGCCCGCGTCCAGCAGCCGCAGCGTGATGGACTCCGTGACGGACGGATGGTCGTCCACGATGATCAGCTTGGCGGAGGCCGCGCCCGGGGACGCGCCGGGAGGTCCGCCCGGGGCGCTATCCGGCATGGGCGGCTTCCGGCCAGCGGATCGCGACGCGGGTGCCCGCGCCGGGCTCCGAGGTGACGTCGCAGACGCCCCCGTGCCCCGCGACGGCGGCGAACGTGCGCAGGAACCCGCCGCCCGGCCGCGCCTGCCCCGTCGCGAACCCGCGCCCCCGGTCGCGGATCACCACCTCCAGCCGGTCGGGTCCCGACTCCACGAACAGGTTCACGCGGGCGTCCTCGCCGGCGTGCTTGAGCACGTTCGTGAGCGCCTCGCGGGCCGCCGCGGCGACGGCCTCCCCCACCTCCTCAGGCGGGTCGCCGTCCACGAGGATCACCGACGTCAGCGCGAGCCCCCGCGCGATGTACGTGTCGCAGACCTCCTCCATGAGCTGCTCGAACGGCAGCTCGTCGGCGGCCCGCGGGTCCATGATGAAGCGGCGCGCCCGGTTCGCCCCGAGCCGCGCCTGCCGCGCCAGCCCGGGATCGACGTGCTGGCCGGCGGCGACGTGGTCCACGATGGGCAGCAGGTGGTCGTGGATCTCCCGGTGGGTCAGCTCGCGATGCCGGGTGATCATGTGAAGGCGTTCCTGCTCGGCGAGCAGGCGCTCGGCCCGCCGGGTGGCCTCCTGGGCGCTCTGCGCGGCCCCGGCCAGCGTGCGCAGCTCCCGGCCGATCAGCACCGCGATGCCGTACCAGAGCACGAACCCGAGCAGGTCCGAGACCAGCTTCAGCGCGTAGTGCGGGTAGAGCGCGGCCACCCACGACACGCACAGCGCCATGAGCCCCGGCACGGCCCGCGCGGCGAACCCCAGCCCGAAGCCCATCGCCGCCGGCGCCACCAGGCTGAACGGCAGGAACTCCGTCGTGATCACGTTGCGGTCCGCCGGGAACGCGGCCCGCGTGCCGGCGAGCATGAGCACCACGCAGAACGCGACGTCGCCCCAGACGAGCAGCGGGTCGCGCAGGTCGCCGGAGCGCCAGGCGCGGCGGAAGAACCAGGCGGCCTCGGCCGTGGCCGCCGCGGCCGAGACGACGGACAGGGCCGGGTGCTGGAGATGGTGCCAGCCGAGCAGCGGAATGTAGACGAACGGCGTCGTGCCCGCCCGGGTGTAGGCGATCATCCTGGCCATGCGCGCCTCGGTATGGCGCCTCACGCGCTCCGACACCGCACCCCCTCGCCCAGCCCCTCCTTCCGACATCGCCCTCAGTGCACTGTTGGTTACGGAAACTGGCCAGCGAAACCATTTTTCGCACCATGTCATGACGGATCGGGGTGCCTCGCCGGACACGCTCTGGAGACCTGAGCGCCACATCCTCCACTCGACATCTCGGAGACACCCAGAACTCAACAGCCGGTCATGCAGGATTGTCAGGTTCAGAGGCGGAACCGCTCCCCCGGACCCGAGGAGACTCATGAGCCGACGACCCGGTCTCGTCATCGTGACCACGCTGACCGTCCTGGCCGCCGTCATCCCTCCGCCCGCCGCCTCGGCGGCGGGACCCGCCCCCGCGCCGTCCGTCGTCGCGCACCGCGGTGCCTCCGCGTACGCGCCCGAGAACACCATCGCCGCCTTCGAGCTGGCCGCCGAGCAGGGCGCCGACCTGTTCGAGCTCGACGTCCAGGAGACCCGCGACCACCGGCTCGTCCTCATGCACGACGACACGCTCGCCCGCACCACCGACGCCGAGAAGGTCTTCCCCGGGCGCGCCCCCTGGCCGGTGTCCGGCCTCTCCCTTGCCGAGATCCGCAAACTGGACGCCGGCTCCTGGTTCGACGGCGACTACGCCGACGAGCCGGTTCCCACGCTCGCCGAGACGCTGCGCGCGATGAGCGGCAGCGGGCTCGGGCTGCTGCTGGAGATCAAGGCGCCGCACCTGTACCCCGGCATCGAGTCCCGCGTGGCCGCCGAGCTGCGCCGCGCCCCGGCGTGGCTGGAGCCGGGGCGGCTGGTGGTGCAGTCGTTCGACTGGGACTCGATGCGCAGGTTCCACGCGCTCATGCCGGACGTGCCGATCGGGCTGCTCGGCAAGCCGTCCACGGGGCGGCTCGCCGAGGTGGCGGGGTTCGCCGACGAGGTCAACCCGCCGTACCAGGACGTCACGCCCGAGTACGTGCGGCTCGTCCACGCGCGCGGCATGCGCGTGCTCGTCTGGACCGTGGACGACCCGGCGGTCATGCGCCGGATGCTCGGCCACGGGGTGGACGGGATCATCACCAACCGGCCGGACGTGCTGAGGGACGTGGTCGGCGAGGACCGGCGCCGCGCCGCCTGAGAGGGCTCGGCAAGGCCCGCGGGGCGCACCGGTGACGCTCAGCCGACGCCGAAGGCCGCCAGCGTGGCCCAGGTGGCGGCGACGCCCACCAGGGCTCCCACCACCACCTGGGCCGTCGTGTGGTGCGCCAGCCGTACGCGGGCCCAGCACACCAGCGCCACGACGGCCGCCCCCGCCAGCGCGGTGGGGACGGCCGGAAGGACGTGGGCCAGTACCACGACCGTGCCCGCCGACACGGCGGCGTGGAAGGAGATCTTCCAGCGCAGCGTGACGGGCACGGTCACGGTCAGGGCGACGAGCATGCCGGCCACGGTGGCCACGAGCAGGGTCGGCGCGCCCAGCGCGATGAGCAGCACGAGCGCGACGAGCACGGCCGCCACCGCCGACAGCAGTGGCCCGGTGCGGCGGGCCCGGTCGACGATGTGGTGCGAGTCCAGCCGCCCGGACCGGACGCCGAGCGCGATCACCAGGGCCGGCACGCCACCGCACAGGACGGAGGCCAGCAGGCCCCACAGGGCGCCGGTCCAGCCCTGGGCGATCAGCCCCACGACGGGAGGCATGGCGATCACCAGCACCTGCGGCGCCAGCAGGTCCGTCACCCTGCGCGCCATCCGGTCGGCCGTCATGCCAGCCAAGATTACGCGATCATGTGGGCCGTGGCCCGCCGGTGCCGGCGGTGTGGGAGAGGCATCCGGGTTCAGCGTGGCTGGGCGAAAGGTCAGGGCCTCGTGGGATATAAAGAACCGTGGCCGAGATCACCCTGAACGTCCGCCAGTTGCAGGCGTTCGCCGAGGTCGGCTACGAGGTCGCGGGAGGCGGCGGCGCGCACGCCGCGATGGCCGCGCTGCGCCGCGTGGTGCCGCTCGACGCGTACGAGTTCGTCGCGTTCGACCCCGCCACCGGGAGGCATCACAGCGTCGTCTCCGACGGCCACCACCGCATCGACGGCGACGCGGCCGAGGAGTACACCGGGCTCGACGCCTACCGCCGGGCCATGGCCACGCGCGCCCCGGTGAGCATGCCCGAGCCGGGCACCGAGCGCTACTTCCGCCGCCACCTCGCCCCGTACGGCTGGACGGCCGGGCTGACCACGCCCCTGTTCCTGTCCGGGGGACGGTACACCGGCCTGCTGCACCTGGCGTCGCGCGGCGCGTTCCCGGAGCTGGCCGAGCCGCTGGTCACGGCCGTCGCGCCGATGCTGGCGCACGTCACCGACCTGACGCGGTGCGTGATCGACCCGGTGGGGCTGCCGCCCGGGTTCAGCGCGGTGACGTTCGACCGGCTGGGCACGCGCCGCGACGTGCCGGGGTTCACCGCGTCGCCGGCGCTGACCGGGGAGCCCGGCCTGGCGGCGCTGGCCCGGGCGTTCATCGACGCGAGGGAGCTGAACCGGCACGGGCTGTGGCTCGGGCGCGACGGCCGCTGGCACGAGCTGCGGCTGCTGCGCGCCGGGGTCGGGTTTCAGGGGTCCATCCAGGGCGCGGTGGTCGCCGAACGGCCGTGCGCCCTGCCGTACGAGCTGACGGGGCGGGAGGTGGACGTGCTCACCCGTGTCGCGGCCGGCGACTCCAACCCGCAGATCGCCGCCGCGCTGGTGCTCAGCGTGCGGACGGTCACCACGCACCTGGAGCACATCTTCACCAAGCTGGGCTGCGACAGCCGCACGCGCCTGACCACCAAGGCCCTGGCCGAGGGCCTGTGCCGCCTGGACCTCTAGCCCTGCGGTGTCAGGCGGGGGTGAGCTCGAACCACACCGTCGTGGCCCCGTTGGCGCGGCTGAGGCCCCAGCGATGGCTGAGCTCCTCCAGCAGCGGCAGGCCACGCCCGTTCGTTGCGTGCGCGCTCTCCGGGTCGTCCGCGTCCCCCGTCGTACGGCAGGCGCAGGGCGGCTCCTCGGAGCCGGCGTCCGCCACCCAGACCCGCACCGCCGGCCCGGAGGCGCGCACCCCCACCGTGAACCAGCCGCCCGCCCCGGACCGGGAGTGCAGGATCGCGTTCGTGGCCAGCTCGCTGGTGAGGAGCGCGCAGTCGTCGTAGAGCGGGTGGTCGCGGCCCAGGACCGCCGCGACGAGCCGCCTCGCCCTGGACACCTGTGACGGCACCCCGGGGAAGTGGACGAGCAGGTCCCGCGTGCCGGGCGGTCGCTTCGTGCCCGTTTCCTGCTCCGGGTGGACTCCCTGGTGGGCGTTGCGTGCGTGCGGTGGCGTCACTGCGGCCTCCCCCATTCCGGCGACGTCATAAGACGCGCCACCCCAAGCACTGAGATATCGCCAAAAGGTAGAAATGCCCTTTCCGTTGGTCGCCAGCGCGGCCCGTCCGGATGACCGAGTAGTCTGCGATCGACGCATCGACGAAGAGGAGTGCCCACGTGAGCAGCCTGGAGGCCGTCTGGGTGCAGCCGTACGCCCAGCCAGGGGCGGCGGTCGTCACCGGGGTGTTCGACATCCTGCACGTGGGTCACGTGCGCTACCTGGGGGAGGTCGCCGAGCGTGGGCTTCCCCTGGTCGTGGGCGTGGAGGACGACCCGCGGGTGCGCGCCTGGAAGGGGCCGAGCCGGCCGCTCAACCCGGCCGCCGAGCGGGCCGAGGTGATGGCCGCGCTGCGGTTCGTGGCCGGCGTGTTCATCGTGACGGGCCCGCCCGAGGCGCACGGCCCCGAGGACTACATCGACCTGCTCGCCCCGATGCGGCCCGGCGCGCTCGCGCACACCGCGGGCGACCCTCACGCGGGCGGCCGGCGCGCCGCCGCGGCGCTGCTGGGCGCCGAGTGCTGGGAGCTGGAGGCCATCCCCGACCGCTCGACCACCCGGATCGTGAACGCGGCAGGCAAAGGCTGAGTGCCACGCCGACGCTCCTGCGGCGCGACTTCGTCGCACTCACGCGCGATGCTTTTCCGGTCGGCCGGCATTGACGTTTTCGGTCATTGAACCGCCGTCCCGAACGGCGTTTTCGACCGATGCGTGATCTTTGTTGTCAAGGAAGGGTAACGGGCCCTTCCCTGGACCGGTAAAGGGAACGTACATTCCCCGAGACGCCGTGTCGGGGAGGGCCCTGTGACCGAGGTGAGCGATCGCGCGCCGGAGCCGGCGGCGGCCCAGGAGCAGGAACGCCCGGCCCGGGTGCTCACCGGCCCCCTCTGGACGGGTGTGCGCGTCGTGGGCGCGGCGCTATCGGTCTACTCGCTGGTCGTGGTGTTCCGGCCGGTGGAGGCGCTGGAGCAGCGGATGACGTTCCTGGCGGTGGCGCTGCCGCTGGTGTTCCTCTGCTACCGGTCGGGACGGCCGTGGCCGGCCCGGCGGGTCCGGGTGCCCGAGGAGGAGGGCGTGCGGCGTGGCGATCGGCCGACCGTGGCCGACTGGGCGCTCGCCGCGGCGTCCCTCGCCGTGCTCGTCTACCCGCTGCTCGGGATCGACGCCTTCCGCGACCGCGGCTCCGGCTCGGCCCTGACGACGCTCGACCTCCTGGCGGGCGTGGTGCTGACCGTGCTGCTGCTGGAGGCCGTACGGCGCACGGTCGGCTGGTCCCTCACCATCATTTGCGCATTTTTCTTGATTTATGCCTATTTCGGGGCCTATTTGCCTATCAGTTGGCCGATCGGGCACCGCGGATTCGACATCTCCCGAATCGTGTCCCAGCTCTACACCGGCACCGAGGGATTCTTCGGCGTTCCCCTCCAGGTGGCCGCCAGCTACATCATCCTTTTCACCATCTACGGCGCGGTCCTCGACTTCTCCGGCGCCACCGGATTCTTCATCGACCTCAGCTTCGCCGCGTTCCGCCGCTCCCGCTCCGCCCCCGGCCGGACGGTCACCATGGCCGGGTTCCTGCTCGGCACGGTGTCCGGCTCCGGTGTGGCGACCACGGTGAGCCTGGGCAGCGTCGCCTGGCCGGTGCTCAGACGCGCCGGCTACCCCAGGGAGCCCGCCGGCGGCATCCTGGCGGCGGGCGGCATCGGCGCCATCCTGTCCCCGCCGACGCTCGGGGCGGCGGCGTTCATCATCGCCGAGCTGCTCCAGGTCAGCTACCTGGAGGTGCTGCTCTACGCGACGATCCCGACACTGCTCTACTACCTGGGCATCTTCCTCGCCATCGAGGTCGACTCGCGGCGCTTCGGCACCCGCGCCGTCGAGGTGGACGCGCCCAGCGCGGGCCGGCTGCTGCTGCGCTTCGGTTACCACTTCAGCTCGCTCGTCCTCATCATCGTGCTGATGGCGCTGGACCGGTCGGCCTTCCAGTCCGTCGTCATCGCCACCGCGATCGCGTTCGCGCTGTCGTTCCTGGACCCTGCGCACCGCATGGGGCCGCGCCGGGTCGGCGAGGCGCTGGCCAAGGGCACGCTGGAGGTGCTGCCGGTGACGGCGGTGTGCGCGGCGGCGGGCATCATCGTCGGCGTCATCACCCAGACCGGCCTGGGCCTGAACCTCAGCTCGATCATCGTGGACGTCGCCGCGGGCAGCCTCGTGCTGACGACCGTCCTCGCGGCCGTGGCGGTCATGCTGCTGGGGCTGGCCGTGCCGGTCACCGCGAGCTTCATCATCGCCGCGGTGATCATCAAGCCGGCACTCACGCAGCTCGGCGTCACGCCCGCCGAGGCGTACATGTTCGTCTTCTACTACGCGGTCCTGTCCGAGGTGAGCCCGCCGACCGCGCTGTCGGCCGTCGCGGCGGCGGCCATCACGGGCGGCAACACGTACAAGACGATGATGATGACCTGGCGCTACACGCTGCCGGCGTTCCTGGTCCCGTTCGCGTTCGTGCTCACGCCCAACGGCCAGGCGCTGCTCGGGCAGGGCCCGATCGGGACGGTGCTGCTGATGGCGGCCGTCTCGGCCGTGGCCGTGGCGGCGCTGGCCATGGCGACCGGCGGGCTGCCCGGCGTGCCGGAACGGCTGCTCGCGGCGGCCGCCGCCGTGTTGCTGCTCTTCCTCGAACCCGTCCCCATCGCCGCGGGCCTCGCCGTGCTGGCGGTCGCGGCGGCCGTCCACCTCATCAGGCGAAGGAGACACCGAACGTGAAGCGGATCATCGCGGTGCTCGCCGCGGCCGTCCTGGCCGCCGGCGCGGCCGGCTGCGGCGGCGGGGCGGGCGGCGGGCGGGGCAACCGGCTGTCGATCGCCACCGGCGGCACGACCGGCGTCTACTACGTGTACGGCGGCGGCCTGGCCAAGCAGCTCAGCGACGGCATCGCCGACACCCAGGCGACGGCCTCGGTCACCTCGGCCTCGGTCGAGAACATCAAGCTGCTGGCCACCGGCAAGGCCGACATCGGCTTCTCCCAGTCCGACACGGCCGCGGACGCGGTCAACGGCACGGGCACGTTCACCGCGAAGCAGCCGGTCAAGGCCATCGCCCGCATCTACGACAACTACGCCCACGTCGTGGTCGCCCCGGGCGTCAAGGCGGACAAGGTGGCCGACCTCAAGGGCAAGCGCGTCTCCCTCGGCCCGCCGAACTCCGGCACCCAGGTCGTGGCCCGCCGCATGCTGGAGGCGGCCGGCCTCGCGCCCGACACCGACGTCAGCAAGCAGCAGCTCTCGATCAACGAGTCGGTGCAGGCGGTCAAGGACGGCACCATCGACGCGTTCTTCTGGGTCGGCGGCCTGCCCACGGCAGGCGTCGTGGACCTGGCCAGCAGCCGGCCGGACATGAGGATGCTCGACACCTCCGACGCCCTGGCCGGCATGCGCGCCAAGTACGGCGAGGAGTACGTCGGCCTCGACATCGACCTGTCCGTCTACAAGCTGACGGGCGCCATCAAGACGGTCGGCGTCGCCAACGTGCTGCTGGTGCCCGACTCCATGAGCGAGCAGCTCGCCTACGACATCACCAGAGTCCTGTTCGAGCGCAAGGCGCAGCTCGCGGCCGTCCACCCGGAGGCGAACAAGCTGGACCCGAAGCTGGGGCAGCGGGTGGCACCCGTGCAGCTGCACCCCGGGGCGGCCCGCTACTACAAGGAGAAGGCCTGACCCGCCCTCGGGGAGGGCTGACCCGCCGCCGCCTCGCCCTGGCGGGCGCGCTGGCGTGCGTGCTCGCGCTCGCCTCCGCCGCCGGAGCCGGGCGCCCGGCCGTCGGCGGGCTCGTGCTGCCGCCCTCGGGCGTCTTCGCCCTCGCGTACGTCCACTCGGTCTACCGGGCTCCGTCGGCGGAGGTGTTCACGGCGCGCGGCGGCCGGTTCACCATGCGGGCCGTGGTCTCGGCCAGTGGCGGGGTCCTCGACTACTACGCCCTGGAGGGGACGCGGGGCCGTACCCCGGACGGTGACTGGGTGCTGCGCCTGGCCGTCCCCGCGACGTACGAGGAGCTGCCGGTCATCGCCACCCCGATCGGCCGCAGGACGCTCGTCGCCGGCGGGCGCTGCCTGCCGCTCTATCCCGCCTCGGGGGCCAGGGAGCTCCGGCTGACGGTACGGCTCGTCCTGCGGGACCGGGGTGGGCCGTGTCCGCCGCACTCATGGTTGGCCGCGTTCGGCGGACGACTACCTGCAGCCGGCGCATCGGCACTCACAACCAGTCCCGTTTCTTGAACGCGGCGTACAGTCCCACGGAGATCCCGGCGATCAGCACGGCCGACAGCCAGAAGCCCCACTCGGCCCCGTAGCCCGGGTAGGGCACGTTCATGCCGTAGAAGCCGGTGATCAGGGTGGGCACGGCGATGATGGCGGCCCAGCCGGTGAGCCGCTTCATGATCTCGTTGAGGCGGAAGCCCTGCTGGGCCAGCCGGGTCTCGCGCAGGTTCGCGACCTGGTCGCGGGTGGACTCCAGCCACTCGTCGACGCGGATCACGTGGTCGTAGACGTCCTCGTAGTAGGGGGCCATGGCGGTGCCGGCGACCAGGCCGTGGTTGCGGCGCAGCAGGGTGCCCAGCACCTCCCGCATGGGCATGGCGATCTTGCGGAACCGGGTCAGGTTCCGGCGCAGCTCGTAGATGGCGCGCTGGAGCGCGGGGCCGTCGATCGGCCGGCTCTCGTCGAAGAGCTGCTCCTCCAGGTCCTCGACCCGCCCGTCGATGTCCTCCACGTAGTCGAGGTGGCCGTCGACCACGTAGTCGAGCAGCCCGTGGAGGAGGAAGGCGACGCCGTTCCCGCCGAGGGTGCCGTTGGTGGCGTCCCAGCGCCTCATCACCTCCCCGATGTCGAAGCGCTCGTTCTCGCGGATGGTGACGAGCGCGTTCGCGGTGACGAAGATGTCCACCTCGACGGGGTCGATCCGCCCGTCGTCGACGTGGACCCCGTAGACGGTGATGAACAGGTGCTTGTCGTACATGTCCACCTTGGGGCGCTGGTGGCCGGAGACGACGTCCTCGACGGCCAGCTCGTGCAGGCCCAGCTCCTCCTCCAGGACGCCCAGCTCCTCCCGCGTCGGGGAGCACAGGTCGAACCAGACCGTGTTGTCCGGGTCGCGGACGTAGTCGGAGACGTCCTCGACGGGAAACCCTTCCTTTTCGAGGACACCGTTGCGGTACAGGCGTGTGTGCACCTAAAGGAGTCTCGCAAACCGGGTGGCGTTCCGCACCGCCGCGCCCCCCGGGTCGTTGTTGAAGTAGACGTAGGCGTCCTGCCAGCCCGCGTCCCGGACGCGGCCAGCCCAGGTGCGCAGCGACGTGTCGCCGTACGAGGGCCGCGGCGTGGCGCGCCCCTCGTGCAGCCGCACGTACCCCCAGGGGGCCGTCCGCCAGAGCGGCGCCACCGGCCGGCCGAGGCGGTCGGCCCAGCACAGCGCGGCGCCGCGCGCCTGGAGGAGGTCGCGGACCTCGGGGGTCCACCAGGACTCGTGCCGGCACTCGACGGCGACGCGCACCCCGCCGGGGAAGCAGGCCAGGCAGCGGTCGAGACGCTCGGGGTCGGCCTTGAGCGTCGGCGGGAGCTGGAGGAGGACCGGGCCGAGCTTCTCCTTGAGCTGGGAGGCCGCGGTCATGAGCCGCTGCACCGGCTCCTCCGGGTCGGCGAGCCGCTTGATGTGGGTGAGGAACCTGCTGGCCTTGACCGCCATCACGAACCCGTCGGGGGTGCGCTCCCGCCAGCCGGCGAACGACTCCGGCGAGGGCAGGCGGTAGAAGGCGTTGTTGCTCTCGACGGTGCGGAACGTCTCGGCGTACGTCTCCAGCCACAGTCGCTGCGGCACCCCGTCGGGATACAGGCCGCCGCGCCAGTCCTTGTACTGCCACCCCGAGGTGCCGACCCAGGTCGTCATGAGCTGCGCCTACCCCGCGCGGCGGCGAATACCCGGCCGTGGTTGCAGTACTGTCACTGATCGCGGTGGCGGAAAGCGACAGGTGGCGGCACGGGACAGGGGTGCGGATGGGCGCCGGACACGGGCACGGGCATCACCACGGCGGGAGCGTCCCCGCTTCGCGGCGGGCAGTGGTGGCGACGCTGGCCGTGCTGGTGCCGCTCGCGGTGGCGACGCTCGTCATGCTGGTCTGGCTGTGGCCGTCCGGGCGGAGCGCGGAGCCCGCGGGGGCGGGCTTCGACCAGCTCGGCGGCACGGTGACGGCCGTCCTGCCCGGGAAGTGCGCGCAGGTGCCGGAGGGCGCCGCGCCGCCGGACCCGGCGACCTGCGGCCACGCCACCGTACGCGTCGACGAGGGCCCCGACCTGGGCCGGGAGGTGAAGCTGGCGCTGCCCACGGGACCGGGGACGCAGCCTTTCGCCGCGGGTGATGACGTCGTGCTCATCCGCGTCAGCGGCGGTGAGGAGCCGGAGGACGAGCCCGGCTACCAGCTCTCCGACCACGACCGTACGGACGCGCTGTGGCTGTCGGCGGTGGCGTTCGCGCTCGCGGTGATCGCGTTCGGCCGCTGGCGCGGGGTGACGGCCCTGGTGGGGCTGGCGATCACGTTCGTGCTGCTGCTGGCGTTCGTGATCCCCGGCATCCTGGAGGGCGAGCCGCCCATGCTGGTCGCCATCGTGGGCGCGGCGGCGATCATGCTGACCGTGCTGTTCCTGACGCACGGGTTCACGCTGACGACGTCCATGGCCGTCCTCGGAACACTGGCCAGCCTCACGGTGACGGGCCTGCTCGCGTACGGGGCGATCGGGTTCGCGCGGCTCACCGGCGTCACCGACGACAGCTCGTTCATGCTCGGCCTCAGCACGAGGATCGACACGCAGGGGCTGCTGCTGGCCAGCGTCATCATCGGCGCGCTCGGCGTGCTGGACGACGTGACGGTCACGCAGGCGGTCACGGTCACCGAGCTGGCCGCAGCCAACCCGTCGTACGGCTGGCGCCGCCTCTACCGGGCGGGCAGCCGGGTCGGGCGCGCCCACATCGCCTCGGTCATCAACACGATCATCCTGGCGTACGCGGGGGCGTCGCTGCCGCTGCTGCTGCTGTTCAGCGTGGGCGCGCAGCCACTCGGAGAGGTGCTGGGGACGCCCGTCATCGCCCAGGAGATCATCCGGAGCGTGGTGGGCACCCTCGGGCTCATCTCGGCCGTGCCGATCACCACGGCCCTGTCCGCGCTGGTGGCCTCGCGGCGCGGCGCGTTCCCGGGTGAGACGGCTCAGCCGACGGCGCTGCTGCCCTCGACGCCCAGCTTGCGACGCGCCCGCTCGTAGAACGTGGTGCCCAGGCGCACGACGTTGGCCGCGCCGGGCACCGCGACGATCGACACCTGGTCGCCCGGGCACAGGTGGGCGTGCACCGCGCCGTCCACCTCGACGGCCACCCGCCCGCTGGTCGGCATGACCTCCAGCGTGACCTCCTCGTCGGCGGGCAGCACCAGGGCGCGGTTGAACACCGAGTGGGCCGCCGCCGGCACCACCAGCACCGCCTCGACGCGCGGCGACACGATGGGCCCGCCGGCGGAGAAGCTGTAGGCGGTGGACCCGGTGGAGGTGGCCACGATCACCGCGTCGGCGGCGTAGCGGACGAACGGGTCGCCGGCCGGGGTGACGGTCACGACCGCCAGGCCCTCACCGGGGATGCGGGCCAGCGCGATGTCGTTGAACGCGGTGACCTCCTCCTCCCCCAGCTTGGCGCGGATGGCCATGCGCGGCTCGACGGCGTAGGCGTGGCCGTCGATGGCCGAGAGGGTGGCGGGCAGCTCGCGCACGTCGATCTCGGCCAGGAAGCCGAGCCGGCCCAGGTTGACCCCCAGGACCGGGGTGGGGCGGCCGGCGATGAGCCGCATCGTGCGCAGCATGGTGCCGTCGCCGCCCAGGCTGACCAGCAGGTCGGCCCGCTCGACGAGGGCCTCCGCGTCGACGGCCACGGCGCTGCAGTCGATCCGGCCCACCTCCTCGGGGAGGCCGAGCACCGTGACCCGGCGCTCGTCGGCCCAGCGCAGGATGTCGCCGATCGCCTCCTCCGAGTCGCGTCGCGGATGCAGCACCAGCCCGACCGTTCCGACCATTCCCATGGAAACCACCCTAGACGCCCCCTCCAGCCGTCCGTCTACGTGCGCCCCCGCAGACCCGCTCCCGCCGGGGACCCCGCCGCGCATCCCGTTTCGCCGGGCGCGGAAACCGCAATCGGCGGGCCTCCGGCGCTGCCGTGCCGCTCCGGCGGGGGAGGAATGCACGAGTGAAGCAGGAACGCCATCCCCCGTCCCAGCCGCCCCCGGCAGGCGGCGCCCCCCACTCCCCCCCGCCGGCCGGCGGGCACGCCGGCCCGCCGAGCGGGGGGCGCCACTCCCTGCGGGCCTTCCGGCACCGCGACTTCACGATCTTCTGGTGCGGCGCCCTCGTCTCCAGCACCGGGAGCTGGCTGAGCAACCTCGCCGTGCCGTACGTGCTGTACCAGATCACCGGCAGCGCCTTCTGGGTCGGGCTGGTGAGCGTGGCGCAGTTCGTGCCGAGCGTGTTCCTGGCGCCGGCGGGCGGGACGCTGGCCGACCGGCGCTCCCGCAAGCGGATCCTGCTGGCCACGCAGTCGGGCATGGCGGTCTCGGCGCTGCTGCTGTGGGCGGTGTGGACGTCCGGCCAGCGGGACCCGGCGGTCATGCTGGCGCTGGTGGGCGTCGGCGGGGTCTTCGCCGGGTTCAACATGCCGACGTGGCAGTCGTTCGTCAGCGACCTGGTGCCGCGCGGCGACCTGCACTCCGCGGTGACGCTGAACAGCCTGCAGTTCAACACCGCCCGCTCCCTCGGCCCGGCGATCGCCGGGCTGCTGCTGGCCGTGCTGGGGCCCGCGTGGACGTTCCTGCTGAACGCCGTGTCGTTCCTGTTCGTGCTCGCGGCCCTGGCGGCGATCCACCCGCGCGCCGGCCGGCCCCAGCAGGCGGCGCCGGCGGGCATGACCCGGCAGTTCCTGGCGGCGCCGCGCTACATCCGGCGCCAACCGGGGATCGTCATGTCGCTGGTGGTGTCCGTGCTGGTGGGGATGCTCGGGCATCCGATCTTCCAGTTCACGGTGGTCTTCGCGGAGAGCGTCTTCCGGGCCGGGCCGGTCGGGCTGGGACTGCTCAACGCCGCGCTCGGACTGGGCGCGGTCGTGGCGGCGCCGCTGGTCTCCGGCTGGCACCACAAGCTCCGTCTCGGGCCGGTGGTCCGCTGGGGGCTGATGCTGTACGGGCTCTCCATGATCGGATTCGCCGCGGCGCCAGGGTACGCCTGGGGGGTAGTCGCGCTGATCGTCGTGGGGGGCTCGTTCCTGGCGGTCATCTCTTCGGTGAACACCTCGATCCAGGTCATCGTGGCCGACGGCATGCGGGGGCGGGTGATGGCGTGCCGGATCGCGTGTCACACGGCGTCGCTGCCGGTGGGCGGGCTGCTCCAGGGGCTCGCGGCCGACTGGCTGGGGCCGCGCTGGACGGTGTGCGGCGCGGGGGCTCTGCTGGCCGCGGCGGCGGTGACGCTGATGCGCCCGCGCGGCCGGGCCCGGCTGGACCGGCTCGACGATCCGCACGACGACGCCCACCTGTGCGCCGCCACCGCGACGTGACCGGTGGCGGCTCCGCTGTATGCGCGTAAATAGCTGCATAAAGCATGAAATATCTCAAATCTCAGTCAAAGCGATCGATGTCGAGTTTGTCCCAGCACCACGGACGGCGATTCACGAGGAGCCGGCGCGATATCCGGGAGGGCCGCGGCGGACTGCCCGGAACGCGCGGATCCTCCCCTGGCCACGGACGCCTCCCGCTTTCCCGCTGGACGCGTCCCGCCGCCTTTGCCCGCCGCGTCCCGCCGGCTTTGCCGGACGCGCCACGAGCGTGTTCGCGTCACCCGGCCGACCACCACGACCACGGCGGACGTACGCCCAGACCGGCGATCCGCCCGCCCGGCCGGGGCGCACATCCGCCACCTGGGCGAGTTTTCACCCGGCCGCTGTTCAAACCCGCGGGGCGGTGTAATGACGTGGGCCGTGGAATCTTTTGGCTGTCAGCGGGCGCCGCGGAGCCCGCCTCCCCGCCGGCTGGACATATCAGATATTTCCTGCCATGCAGTGATATATCCGGAAATAAGGCTTTGCCTCTTGCCGGGAGACTCCGCCAATCACCGCCCATAGCCTGAGTTCAGTGCGCCGCATCCGGCGTATCCCGGGAGAAACCGAATTCGACGCTCCAGCCAGACCGCCTCGCACATCCGGCGGGCGGCCCTCATCTCAGGGAGTGATCTCTGATGCTCAAGCGTCTCATCATCACCGCCGCTCTGGCGGGTTCCACGCTCGTCGTCGGCGGCGCGGCCAACGCACAGGCCGCCAGCGCCGCCCCCAAGTGCGCGACGCCCATGTCGCAGCACGTCACTACCGCCAGCTCGGCCAACAGGTGCCGGTGGCGCTCCTGGAACGGCCGCAGGTGCTGGTTCTGCTGGCACAACGGCGCCTGGGAGCTCCAGTGGTGCCGGGGCGGCGGTGGCGGCGGAAGCGGCGGCTGGGGCCACGGGAACGGCCACTGGGGCCACTGGGGCCACGGCGGTAGCGGCGGCGGAAGCGGCGGCTGGGGCGGCGGCAACTGGAACCACTAGCCGCACGATGACGGGTTGCCACCCCGCGAGACGCGCTCTCGCGGGGCGGCAGCCCTGCCGCGGGTGCGCGATCGTGCTCATGCGCGGCACCGTCCTCCTGGTCAGCGCCGCTGTATTTGGTCAGCTGCGGCCGCTGGCCGGGCGCTTCCCCGGCACGACCGCGGCCGACCTGGCGCAGGTCATGCGCATCCTGGCGCCGCTGGTGCGGGTAGCACCCAGGGCGGTGTGGGGCAAGGCCGGGCAGACCGCGTACGCGACGGCCGAGTCGTGGCTGGGCCGCGAGCTCCATCCCTCCCCGGTGTGGAAGCGGGACAAGCGCCCGGTGAGCGTCGAGATGTTCGCCCCGGTGTCGTCGGGGCGAGCCCAGGAGATCCTGGAGGAGGCGGC
The DNA here is from genome assembly GCF_031570565.1 of Nonomuraea sp. 3-1Str. NCBI lineage: Bacteria > Bacillati > Actinomycetota > Actinomycetes > Streptosporangiales > Streptosporangiaceae > Nonomuraea > Nonomuraea sp. 3-1Str. The sequence goes on along the minus strand of NZ_JALHBK010000026.1, from coordinate 14,479 downwards.
CAGGCTGCTCGCCTTCGCCGAGCCGGGCCAGGCCGGCGAGGTCAGAGGGATCTGATGGCGGTTTTCCGCAAGGGTTGTTGAGGGTTTCCGCGATGTGCGGTGGCGGGCGCGGTCCCTAGCGTTGACGCGTGCTCCTGAACACTCTCGCGGCCCTCAGCCTGGCCGTACTTCCCGCGCTTCCCGCCGCGCCGACCCCCATCTCGATCGACGGGTTCATCGCCCAATATCGTGAAGCGACCGGTTTGCCGGGTGTAGCGGTGGCGGTCACCAAAGGGAGGCAGGTCCTCCACGCCGCGGGCTACGGCCGGACCGCGACAGGCGAGCCCGTGACCGCCGACACCCCCATGGCGGTCGCGTCGGTCAGCAAGTCCTTCACCTCACTGGCCGTCCTGCAACTGGTGGAGAAAGGCCGGGTCGAGCTCGACAAGCCGGTCCGCGGTTACCTGCCCGAGTTCCGGATGGCCGATCCCCGGGCGGCCGACATCACGGTGCGCCAGCTGCTCAACCAGACGTCGGGCATGGCCGACTCGGCCTTCCACGAAAAGAGCCTGCCCCAGCCCGACTCGCTCCAGGGCTCGGTGAGCCGGCTCAGAGACGCACGGCTCGCCTCGACGCCGGGCACCGCCTACAGCTACCACAACACCAACTACCAGGTCGCCGCCCGGCTGGTCGAGGTGGTGAGCGGCGAGCCGTTCGCGGGCTACCTCAAGACGCACGTGTTCACGCCGCTCGGCATGCGCCACAGCAGCACGATCGACACCGATCGGGACCTGCCGGACAGCGCCCGGGGTCACCTCTACCTCCTCGGCCAGGCGATCGCCGTGCCGGAGCCGCGCGGATTCGGCAACGGCTCCGGCGGTGTGCTCAGCAGCGCCAACGACATGGCCCGCTGGCTGATCGCCCAGAACAGCGGCAGCGACATCCTGTCTCCCGCGAGCGTCAAGGAGATGCGCACACCCTCCGCCCAGAACCCGGACTACGCCCTCGGCTGGGAGCTCGACCGGACCGCGGGCGGCACTCCCGTCGTACGCCACGGCGGCGACCTGTTCACCTCCACCGCCCAGCAACTGCTGATGCCCGAGTCCGGTTACGGCGTGGCGGTCATGGCCAACACCGGCATGGCCTTCGGCGACAGCGCCGCGCTCATGGACGGCCTGGTCGCCCTGATCGAGGGCCGGCGGCCGGACGCGCCCTCCTCTCCCTTCGTGGCCACCGACCTGGTGTTCACGCTGCTGACGCTGGCGACCGTCGCGCTGGCGGTGCGCGGCATCGCCCGCTCCCGGCGCTGGGCCGCCCGCCGGACGGGCTGGCAGCGATGGCGGCTGCTGCCGTACTTGTTGCCGCTCATCCTGTGTACGGCCATCGCCCCGCTCTTCCGGGTGCTCGCCCGAGGTAGGGACATTTCCTGGATCCAGGTGGCATACCTCTACCCGACGTTCATGATCTGGCTGGTGACGGCCGCGGCGGCGGGGACGGCACTGGTGCTCGCGCGCCTCTGGCGGGGCGCGACGAGGTAGACATAACGACTTTCGTTATGACGGTCGGTCCCCAGGGGCCCGCACGCCGCCTCGGCTGGATCCTGATCATCGGCTCCCTCGCCACGGGCGCGCTCGGCATGGTGGCCGAGCCGATCCTTTCCTCGCTGCTGCTGGCCAAGAGCTACCCGTTCCACCTGCAAGGGGGTGACGTGCTGGCCGGGATTGTGACGGGAATGCGGTGCTGGGGCGTGTCGGAGATCGTCCGGCGCGGGAACGGCCACGCCAAGGCGATGCGCTTCTCCACGCTCATGCGCCTGTGCGACGCGCTCGACTGCCAGCCGGGCGACCTGCTCAGCTATGAGCGGTCGTAGTCCAGAGTCGGGGCCGAGCAGCCACTGGGTCTGCAGGCCGTAGAGGGTCGCGAGGATTTCGGTGGCCTTGGCCACCGGCCCGCTGTTTGTTGCGGCGCGCGAGCTCCGGCAGGGCCCGAAGCCGCCCGGAGGGCTTCATGCCGCGCAGTTCCATCGCGAACGCCTCGCTGTCCAGGTCGCGCCGCTCGATCATCGCCAGCAGCAGGCCCGCCTTACTGCCGGAGTGGTGCAGCAGACCGAGCTCGGTGATGCCGGCCCGGGCCGCGACGTCGGCGAGTGAGGTGCCGCGGAAACGGCCGCGGGCGAACATCTCGCCGTCCGCCGTGATGATCTCTTCCCGCCGCAGGCGAGCGCGTTCCTGCCTGCCGGCGGGCGGGGCCGTCTGTCATGGCGTTCTCCGGTCGTGTCACATTCCCCGCGTCCCGCGGGTCGAGAGGGCAGACCCACGAGATCCGGCCCTGGCGGCCGGCAAGGACCTTGGAGCAGCCATGACGTCAACCATCCTGGTCACCGGTGGCACGGGCACGCTGGGACGCCTCGTCGTACCGCTCCTGCGTGAGGCCGGGCGCGAGCTACGGGTGCTCAGCCGCGGCGCACGGAGCGAGCCCGGGGACGGCGTCGAGTTCGTGACGGGCGACGTGACCACCGGCGAGGGGCTGGACGCCGCGGTGAGCGGGGCCGAGGTCGTCGTGCACTGCGCCGGCAGCGCCAAGGGCGACGAGGAGAAGGCCCGGAACCTGGTGCGGGCGGCGTCGGGCGGGGGCGTCCGGCACCTGGTGTACATCTCGGTCGTGGGCGCCGACCGGGTCCCCGTCGTCAGCGGGATCGACCGGGCCATGTTCGGCTACTTCGCCGCCAAGCGGGCCGCCGAGCAGGTCGTGGCCGGATCGGGCATTCCCTGGACCACGCTGCGGGCCACCCAGTTCCACGAGTGGATCCTGATGACGCTGCGGCAGCTGGCCAAGCCGCCGGTGCTGCTGCCGACCTGGGGCGGCGTGCGGTTCCAGCCGGTGGACTCCGGCGAGGTGGCGGCCCGGCTCGCCGAGCTGGCCCTCGGTGCGCCGGCCGGGCTGGTGCCGGACATCGCGGGGCCGCGCGTGCACACGATGGAGGAGCTCGCCCGCGACTACCTGCGGGCGAGCGGGAAGCGCCGGCTGGTCGTGCCCATGCGGACCCCGGGCAAGGCCGCGGCCGCGTTCCGGGACGGGGCCAACCTCGCGCCGGAGCGGGCGGTCGGCCGCCGTACCTGGGAGGACTTCCTGGCCGAGCGGGCGCGTCACGGCCTGTGACAGCCGCGCCCGCGGTTCTCGTGCTCCCCGCGGGCCACGCCTCGTCATCCCGTGGCCCGTTCCCGCCGTGAGCGGTGCCGTCTCCGGACGATCAGGAAAGAAACCGCCGCGAGCGCCGACACGCCGGCGCCGGCGCCGATCGCCGCTACGGGGAGATGGCCGTCCATGGTCGCGGCGACCGCTTCGGCCGTCCCCGCGGCGGACGGGAACCGGATGTCCGCCGCGGCGGTGCCTTCGGTCAGTCCGCTCACCAGATGGATCCGGGCGTGCCACGGGCCGTCGGGCACCTGTTCGGTGAGGAGCGCGATGACCGATCCGGTGTCGCCGGGCGCGAGTGTCGTGCCCGTTTCGACGTTGTAGGGGCCGGCGCTCAGGCCGCCGCTGGTGAGTCTCAGCTCCCCGCTCAGGTCCAGCGCGCGGCCTCCGGTGTTGTGCACCTGGGCCAGGACGGATTGCCGCCCGTCCGCCGACCGTTGGGCCGTCAACGAGTCGATGGTGAAGCCCGCGGCGGGCGCGTTGTCGCCGCCGACGGACAGGTAGATCCGGACGCCGACGCGGTTCACCTCCCGGAGGCCCCCTCCGGGAGGAGGGTCGCCGGACACCTCGGCCCAGATCATCGCGTAGCGCTCACCGGGGGCGGCGTTCTTCGGCACGTCGATGGTCGCGGTGACCATCGAGTGCGCTTGCGGGGCCAGGGTCACCTCGTCCCGGCTCATGCTGGTCCATGTGGACAGCTCGTTGGCGGTGCGGCCAGGGGCGAACTGGAAGGTCCGGTCGCGGATCTCCCCGGCTGCCGGGTAGACCGCCACCCGCTGGGGCGAGTGGGTCGTGTTGGCGATCTCGACCCGCCGGTGGATGACCGAACCCGGCTTGAGGTGGTCGACGATGTAGCGCCGGGCTCGCGAGTCGGCTCGCGCCTGGACCGGCGCGTCGACCAGGCGGATCCCGATGCCGTTCCCACGCTGGTCGGCCGCTGCCGAGGCCGGCGCGTGCAGCATGCCGGTGGCCGGGGTGAGCGCCCCGGCCACCAGCAGCCAGGCAAGGAGGTTGTGAAGACGCACGGCTGTCGCTGTCCCGGGGCCGGTCAGCCGACCGAGTGGGTGACGGTGCCGGTGTAGACGCCGACGACCGTCCCGTCCGGAATGGTGATGTCGAGCGTCGGATTCCAGGTGGCGGTGTTGTCGCCGACGAGGTCGGTCCCGGTGAAGGCGACGCGCGGCACGTTGATGATGCCGCCCGGTCCGGACGTGAAGGTGCCCGTTCCCGTGTGGGTGCCCGAGCCCGGCGAGTAGGTGACGTTGATGTTGGGAATCGTCTCGGGCGCGGTGGCGCCCCCGGTGGTGAAGTCGGTGCTGATGGCGGTGGCGGTCCAGGTGCCGTCCAGGAGGCCGCGGTCGTCGGTCACCGTGACGGCACCCATCGGCCCCGAGATGCTCGTGGTGGCGGACACCACCGAGCCGAGGTTCGCCGAGGTGGGGGCGTCGATCGTGAGAGTGCCACCGGTGATCGTGAAGGTGACGACGGTGTCGTCGGCCACGGCCGGCAGGGCGGTCGCCGCCACGAGGCCAAGACCGATGGCCGCAGCGGCCACGGCAAATGGTTTACGCATCGTTGCTCCGATGTTCAAGCGAGGACATGAGAGGCGCGAGGACCGCGGCTCGCACCGGCGGTCCCGAGCGGTCAAGGAAGCCGATATGTCGCCACGCCTCGCAATTGAAATATAACCGTACGTAGTCAATTAGTGATCAAAAGTCAGTCCGGGGCGAGCGGTGAAAGCGTATGGAGCTCGATCTCGACAGCCAGGACGCCATGGGCTTCGCCGCTCCGCGCCGCACCAGGACATCGACAGCAGTCGCAACCGAGGCGCAAGTGGATCACCAGAAGGCGCTGTGATGCTCCGTGGTGACAGCGAAATCGCGTCCCAGGAGACACACATATGAGGCAGAAAGCTCTGTCCGCCGCGACGGCCGCCCTGGCCGGGCTGGCGGCCGTGACCATGGCCGCTCCCGCTCCGGCGTCCGCCTCGGCGGTGACGATCAGGGTCGAGCGCGGCCACACCGAGACGGTGCGAGAGTGGTTCGACCCGTTCACCTGTCCGACGAACATGGTTCTCACCGGCCGCTCGCACCACGGCGACGAGAACAACGCGACGACCTACTACTGCAGCTTCATCTTCATCAACGACGAGCAGGCCCGGGTGTTCATCGGCGACTGGACCCCCGGCCAGAAGGAGAGCAGGTCCAGCTACTCCGCCCCCGCGGACCAGGCGCTCGTCGGCAGGTGGCACACCGGGGACGAAAACGGCACGACGAAGTACCGCTCGGCGACGATCTCCTGGCAGGGCCGGCAGGTGCGGCTGACCGATCCGCTCTGGACCGGTGAGTACAAGGAGAGCAGCCACACCTGGCAGGCGGACTACAACAAGGTCATGGTCGGCCGCTCGCACACCGGGGACGAGAACGGCAGGACGAAGTACCAGTACGCCACCGTGACCGTCGCGGACTGACCCGCTCGCCGTTCAGCACACCATCACGTACGTAAGGGAACCGCAGAAGATGAGGATGTACCGCAAGGCCATACCGGTCGTCGTGGCCGCCGCTCTGTCGGCCGCCACCATGGCCTCTCCCGCGGCGGCGGCGGTGACGATCAAGGTGGAGAGCATCTCCTCCCAGACCGTGTGGGAGGCGGGCGCACAGTTCACCTGCCCGCCGAACCAGGTGCTCACCGGCCGCTCGCACTACGGCGACGAGGGCAAGCCGACCACGTACTACTGCAGCCGGATTCTGGTCAACGGCGAGCAGGCCGAGGTGCACACCGGGGGCTGGAGCTCTCCCCAGCGGGAGAACAGGTCGAGCTACACCGCTCCCGTGGACCAGGTCGTCGTCGGCAGGTGGCACACCGGCGACGAGAACGGCATGACGCAGTACCTCAGCGCGGCGCTGTACTGGCAGGGGCGGCAGGTGCGGCTGACCGATCCGCTCTGGACCGGTGAGTACAAGGAGAGCAGCCACATCTGGCAGGCGAGTGCCGGCAAGGTCATGGTCGGCCGCTCCCACAGCGGGGACGAGAACGGCAGGACGAAGTACCAGTACGCCACCGTGAGCTTCGACGGCTGATCCCGGCTCATGGCGGCGGCGGTGGCCCGGGACCCCCGGCCACCGCCGCCCGGCCCCGGCGGTGCGGGCAGGCTACCCGCACTTGCCGCTGAGCCAGGCGCGGTACTCCTTCGGGTAGTTCGTCATCACGCTCTTCGGCGCCTGGGCGAGCACGGACTGCCACCGGCTCACGTTGCCGCTCCAGGCGGGCGGCGGCTCCTCCCAGCCCACGCTGTCGGTCCAGCGACCCTCGGAGCCCTTGAGGAGTCCCGGGTGGCGCCTGGCGAGCTCGGCCTGGATCCAGGAGTCCTGGGAGTAGACGAGGATGCGCTGCGAAGCCTGGCGTTCCTTGATCGGGTCGGAGATCTCCTTCCAGGCCGCCGTCGCGTACGCGGTGCTGGAGAGGAGGGCCTTGGCCTCGGGCTTGACCTCCAGGAGGGCGACCAGGCCACGGGAGCGGACGTGGTCGAGCCACTGCCGGAGCGTGTAGACCTGCTCCCCCGCGTACGGGCCGCGCGCTATGCGCCGGTCGCGCAGGTTGTCGCTTCCTGCGGTCCACCAGATGTCCGGGATGTTCTTCGTGACGCCTGTCAGCCCGTTGGTGGAGGTGTTGTGCCACATGACGGCCTTGGTGCCCTGCTTGGTCAGCTGGACGTCACCCTCCACGCCGTCGGCGCCCCACGTCTTCTGGTCGTTCACCGCTCTGAGGTTGTTGGGCTGGCGCACCTGGTCCCTGGTCCACGGGCTCGCACCCGTGGGGTAGCCGCCGTGCCCGAAGACCAGCGGGCAGGCGGCCGCACGGGACGCCGCCGCCTCGGCGTGCGCCGCCGGTGAGGCGGCCACCAAGGTGAACGCGGCCATGGATGCCGCGAATGCCGACTTCGTCCTCATCGTCATCAGGGGTGCGACTCCGTCCATGGGGTGCCGGCCAACATGGGTGATCCGCACGCTATTCGTCCCGTCCGAAATGATCAAGCGAGGTCGCGAAGTCGGGAGGCACGAGAGCCGTCAAGCTACGATGGCAGGTGATCCCTGCTGATGTCGTCGCGTACGGCAACGGCATCGTCAAAGGCAGAGGAGCGAGCGGACACGTGACCCCCCTTACCGTCAGCGTGCGACAACGATCCGGCGTGGACCTGGTGCGCCTGAGCGGAGTGCTCGACCGCGGCACCCTCGGCCAGCTCGCCACGGCCCTGCGGCCCCCGCTGGACGCCCCCAGGCCCAGGATCGTCGTGGACGTGACCGGGCTCCGATTCTGCGACTCCAGGGGCGTGCGGGGGCTGATGGAGGGCCAGCGGCAGGCCGAAGGCGCGGGTGGCGGGCTGCGCCTGATCGGCGTGCGCGGCACCCTGGCGCGGCTGCTCACCGTCACTCATCTGGTCGACCAATTTCCGCCCTATGACAGCCTCGAACACGCCTCCCGCTGGCCGGCGACCGGCTGACCACCGCGTACGGTTCGCGCGACCAGGCCGAGGTCAGCGGCCTGAGGCGCCGTAACCGCCGGCGGCGGGGTGGCGCATGCGCAGCCTCAGCCGCGAGCGGTCGTCCAGGTGATCGAGCGTGACCTCGTCGCACAGCCGGTGCATCAGCCAGAGGCCGTAGCCGCGAAAGGCCACCGTGGGCGTGGCGTCGGCGCCGCGGCGCACGTGTTCGCTGGTCAAGGTGCCGGCCGTGTCGATGACGTCCACCCAGATCCCGGCCGCGTCGGTGCCCGCGACGAGCGTGCCGGTGCCGCCGCCGTGCTCCAGGACGTTGTCGGCCGCCTCGTTGACCGCCAGCACCAGATCGTCCAGGCGGTCCCCGCCGAGACCGGCGTCGGCGGCGAAGGCGGTCACCAGATCGCGCAGCCGGCTCAGGTTCTCGGTGATCGGGCACCGCAACTGCCGCCCGGCCTCGCCCATGCCCCCCCTTCCCTGAGCCGACCTGGGCATCTCCTGCCCTGCTGCCGACGCCGAGAGCGTCGAACATCCGTGTCTCCTACCGCGCACCCGCGGAAAGATGCATCGGGCGCGCGATCGGAACAAGTCGGGAATGTGGCTGACCAGGCTACCTGAACCGGTACACCTGAGGGCGTACCGGCGGTCCCGGCCGACCGGTCCGCGCACGCGTCGCGGTCGGGGATGGGATACGTCGCCGGCATCGGCATCCTGTCCTGGGCGGCCAGGAATATGCGGCCGGGCAAGGTTAAGCTGTGGCGTCACTCGTCATCGAGTCATGCTGCTTGTAAGGCTAAAAGCGGACATTCGGTGATACACATGTCTACTCACTGACTTTTTGTCAGATGGGGGTCGTATGGCGTCTGAACTCCCCTCCTTCCCTGTCGCGAACGAGAACCCGCTCGACACCTGCGTCCGGTTACGCGAAATCGCTCCCGTGGTGGAAGTGGAATTCCCCGGAGGCGTGCCCGCCTATCTGGCACTGACCCACACGGCCGTACGAGAGATCCTCGCCGGGGACAACAGGACCTTCCTCCGCGACCCCAGCCACTGGCCCGCCCTGCACGACGGGTCGATCCCCGAGGACTGGCCGCTGCGCGCCATCGTCCAGGGCGGTCACCTGGCCACCATGGACGGCGCCGACCACCGGCGGCTGCGCGGCCTCGTCGGCAAGGCGTTCACCCCGGCCCGGGTGCAGGCCCTGGAGCCGCGGATCCAGCAGATCATCGACGGCCTGCTCGATGACGTGGTGGCCGCCGGCGACGGCGTCGACCTGGTGCCCGCCTTCACCGAGGCGCTGCCGATGTGGGTGATCTGCGAGCTGTTCGGCGTGCCCGCCGGGGACCGGCTCCGGCTGCGGGAGTGGACCGCCGCGCTGCTGGCGCACACCACACCGCCGGAGGTGGCGTTCGCGACGCAGAACGAGCTGCAGGCGTTCCTGCACGACCTGGTGGAGCGCAAGCAGCGCGAACCGGGCGACGACCTCACCTCCGGCCTGGTCCAGGCCCGCGACGAGGGGGACAGCCTGACCACCGACGAGCTGGTCGGCGTCCTGTGGCTCATGCTCGTCGCCGGCCACGAGACCACCGTCCACCTGCTCGGGCACGCCATCGTGGCGCTGGCCCAGAGCCCCGGCCAGCTCGACCTCGCCAAGGCCGGGGAGCGGTGGGCCGACGTGGTCGAGGAGACCCTGCGCTACCGCCACTCGGTGATGATGACCAGCTTCCGGTTCACGGCCGAGGACGTGACCGTCGCCGGGGTGCACATCCCCAAGGGCCGGGCGGTGGGCGTGGTCTACCAGGCCAGTGGCGTCGATCCGGCTCAGCACGGCGAGAGCGCGGACCGGTTCGACATCACCCGCGAGCAGACCGGGCACCTCGGCTTCGGGCACGGCCCGCGCTACTGCATCGGGGCGCCGCTGGCCCGGATGGAGAGCCGGCTGGCGCTCGCCTCGCTGTACCGGCGGCTGCCGCGGCTCAGCCTCGCGATCGACCCCGGCGCCATCCCGTACTCCCCGTCGTTCTTCACCATCGGCCCGCTGTCCTTGCCGGTGAACCTCGGCCTCACCCAGCCCTGACAAGCCCTCGGCCACGCCCGGCCCCTCAACCCCGGCCGGCTCCAGTCCTGGCTCATCGTGCGCGGAAGTCGGAGGTGATCACCGTGCATCCGGTCTCATGACAGCCCCAGGCACCAGGGGCGGGAACCGGGAGTGGTGCCACTTCCGGCGCGAGGAGCGCCGCCGAAGCCGTCACCAGGCGCGCCGCGAGCTGCGCGCCCACCACGGCGACGGCTGAAGGAGGCGCCGAGCCGCAGGGCTCGCGGCCCTTGAGGGGCGGCGCGCGTCGAAGGCGCCGGTACGGCGACGCGCCCCGGCTCGGTGACGAGTCGGGGCGCGTCGGTGTCGGCCGGCGGAGCAGGCCGGAGCCGGGTCAGAGCCGGCCGGAGCTCAGCCGGACGTCCTCGGCCGGCCGGCGGCGGCCGTGGTCGCCGGCGGCCGGGCGGAGGTCACGAGTGGAGCGCCCCACGGAAGCTTGTCCGTCGGCCACAGCTCACGCTGCCGCTTCTTGAGCAGGGTCTCGACCCTGCCGCCCACCGGGCAGCGGAAACCCTGCGGGGGCAGGGTCAGCGAGATCAGGTAGTCGTCGATCGGCACCGTGCTGCACTCGTCCTTGCCGTAGATGCGGTGCCCCCAGCCCTCGTAGGTGATCAGGCGCGCCTTGGAGCCGAGCTGACGGGCCACGCCGGCCGACCAGGAGTACGGGGTGGACGGATCGTGCAAGGAGTTGCCCAGCAGGATCGGAGTGCTGCCCGTGTAACGCAGCCGGTGCTGCGGGTTGGTGGTGTGGTGGCCGAGGCAGACGGGCAGGTCCTCCATCGGCATCGGGTTGTAGCGCATGTCCGGGGCGCGGCGGTTGGAGCTGCGCAGCAGCGCGGCGTACTCCCTGTAGTTGCGCACCCGTAGCCGGTAGTCCTGACAGAGGATCGCGGTGGGCAGCTGGGCGACGTACCCCGAAACGGGCCCTCGTCCGGGCATCGGCGGCACCCACGACGACGGCTCCCCGCCGTCCAGGGCGCGAAGCAGCTCGCTCAGCAGCTGCCAGGCGGGCCCTTCGGTGCCCAGCACGCCGTTCCACAGGACCTGGATCTCGGTCATCGGCCGGTCCGGGACGCCCGGGTAGTACAGCCGGCCGCTGCGCGCCTTGGCCAGGATGCTCTCCCACACCGCGCGGACGTCCTTGCCGTGCAGGGCGCAGCTCGGATCCTGCCCGCACCAGCCGGCGAACTCGTCGAAGGCGTCCTCGACGGCCGCGGCCTCGGTGTCGAGAAAGTCCTTGACGCCGAGGCTGTGGTCCATGTTGCTGTCCAGGGCCATGGCCCGGATCCGGTCCGGGAACAGCTCGGCGTACATCTGGCCGATCAGCGTCCCGTACGAGACCCCGTAGAAGGTGAGCTTCTCCTCGCCCAGCGCGGCGCGCAGGGCGTCCACGTCGCGCGCGACGTCGACCGAGTCCACATGGTCGTACAGCGGGCCGGTACGGGCCCGGCAGTCCGCGCGCAGCTTCCTGGCGAAGGCGCTCCACCTGACGAAGTCGGCCTGGCTCTTCATGACGGCGTACGGGATCTGGTTGTACACCGACGCCGAGCAGATCACCGGGTGGCTGCGGCCGACACCTCGGGGGTCGAAGCCGACGATGTCGAACCGCTTCTGCAACTCCTCGTTGAAGAACCCGGGAGCGCCGAAGGCGGCCTCCACGCCCGACCCGCCCGGACCACCCGGGTTGATCACCAGGGAGCCGACGCGGGCCGCCGGGTCGGTGGCCTTGCGGCGGGCGACGGCCAGGTCGATGGTGGCCCCGTCCGGACGCGACCAGTCGATCGGGACCGTCAGCTTGCCGCACTCGGCGGAGGGCTCCTCCTCGCAGGGCGCCCAGGCGATGCGGCCCTTGCCCGGGGCCGGCTGCTGCGGGCTCGGCGAGGACGTCGGCGAAGTCGTCGGCGTGGACGACGCCGTCGGGGCAGGGGTCGTCCTGGCTTCCGTTCCAGGGCCCGCCGCGACGGCCGGCGACATGGGTAACAGCGTCGCCATCGCCACGAAGGCGACGGCGAGCAGAGATGACCTTCTTCGCACAGTGCTCCCATCGTCGATCGGCCGGTGGGGCCACTCAAGCGGCACCCGACCCGGCTCTGATCATCATCGGTCGACGGCCGCGACGCCCCGAAGCCGGCGGCGGCGAACGCGGCCCCCGCATCAGACCGCGACAAATCGACGGGCAGCACGATACAACGGCAGCCTCGCGAAGATCCTGACAATGACGGTGAAGATCGACGCGCGAGGCGGCCGGTCACGACGGCGCGCATGGTGGCCGAACCGTGGCCGGCCGACCGGTTAACGGTGAAACGACGATTCGCCAGTCCGCGTCCGGAAGCACGGACAGCTATTATTCTCAAACTCTGCACATTACCGCCATAAACTCACCACAGGCTCGCCATGAGGCCCGCGACCTGGGCGAACGAAAGAAATAAGCTGTCGATAAATATGCCTTCGTAGGCGATCCGAACATTTCTTCCGGAAAATGTCCAGACCTTGCTTGCTCGTTTTATCGGCGCTTACTCTCCACATTGTTCAGACCTTTCTCTTATGTGGAGGCACCACGTGCGCCGATTAGCTCTTCCTCTCGCCCTGGCGGCGATGCTTCTGCCCTTCCTCGCGCCGGAGGTCTCCGCCACCACCGCACCGGCCGAACCGCCGCCGGCCGACGTGCAGGAGATCGGTCCCGGCCAGTACTCCGCCGACACCAAGACCTTCGCGCTCACCGAGCTGGACGTGTCCGCCGGCGCGATCAGCCGTAAGCACGGCGTGGCCCTGACCGCCGGCGATCTGGCCCGGCCGCAGTCGGCCCCGGCCACCCGCCCCGAGCTCGGCGTCTTCGGGCCCGGCTGGCAGGCGGAGTTCGCCGGTGGGCAGATCAACCGGAAACTGGAGAACCAGAACGGCACCATCGTCGTCACGGAGCTCGACGAAGGGACGTCGACCAGCTACTCCCTGAAGAGCAGCGTCTCCTTCCCCGACGGCGGCGGCATCCAGACGTACGAGGCCGCCGACGGATCCAAACTCACCGAGACCACCAAGTGGGACGCGGCCGTCGGAGCGATGCGCACCACGACGGCCGAGACGTTCAAGACAGATCTGAGTCCCCAGGACCCGGGCGACGAGCCCTTGACCAACCCCGACGGCACCCCCATCAGCGACGCCGACCTCCAGCTCACCTACGTCTGGTCACGGCCGGCCGGGGCGCCGAGCGCCGACCCCTGGCGGGTGACCAGCGTGGGCACCGTCGCCTTCGGCAAGTCCACGATCACCTATGACCCCCAGGGCCGGGTCAGCACCGTCAAGGAACCGACCCGTGGCGAGATGCCCGCGTCCGTCACCAAGTTCACCTACGCCACGACCACCACGGCCTCCGGCACCTCCTTCGGCGACTACGCGGGCCGGCTCAAGGAGGTCACCGTCGCGTACGGAACCGAGGCGCCGCAGACCGAGGCGAGCTACGCCTACGATCCGAACGGCCTCCTGCGCACCGTGACCGACCCCAGCGTCGGCGCCACGCAGGGGAGCTATGCCTACGACTCGGTGGGACGCCTGTCGTCGATCGAGTCCGACAGCAACGGTGACTGGCAGCTCACCTTCCCGGCGGGCGCCGCGACGCCCCAGGTGACCGCCTCCGGCACGGACATGCCGGAGAACGGCGGGACGACCGAGGGCGCGGCCGGGCTGGACGACCCCGACGCGACCGAGCCGCCGGCCAGTGACTTCCTGCCGGACGGCGTGGATCCCCCGCAGTCCTACCCGAAGAAGTGCAACACGGCCAAGACCTGGATGTGGTACACGAAGTCGGGCTGCTCGGCCTGGGCATTTCACGGCGGCAAATGGCGCAAGCCGGGCTGGAAGCGGACCGCCAGCGGCTTCAAGGTCAGGGGCATCGTCTACGACCACTGCACGAAGCCGGGAGCGGACCGCCCCCTCGGCTTCGACTTCCGGCCGGCCTGTGACGCCCACGACTACGGGTACGGCCTGATGACCAACCAGAAGAAGCACTACAAGTACTACCTCGACCGCACTCTCCGGCGGAAGGCCGACGTGGACACCCGCTTCTTCATCACCTTGAAGGACAAGGTGTGCGGCGGCTACTTCATCCTGGTGCGGCCCTCCTGCAGGAAGATCGCAGCAGTTTATTACGCGGCCGTCCTGCTCTTCGGTATGCCCTGAGAACAGCGCGAGCACAACGTAGAACCTTCCTCGGGGACTCCCCTCGGCCGGATGGCGGCTTCGGCCGCCGTCCGGCCACCCCTCATGCCCTTAATGTAAGGCGCGGTACGTCATGAAATTGCGAGTCTTATCCTGTGTCATCGCGGCCCTGGCGACCACGGTGATCGCGACCGGGCCGGTCCACGCGGCGGAGCCCTCCCCCACGACTCCCGCAGCGACCGCTGCGACCGCACAGCAGGCCACCCCGGCGGCGCCCTGGATCGAGCCCCGGCTGAGCGAGCGGGCGGCCGCGGCCGGCACGATCAGAGTCAACGTCGTCAGCAGAAGCCGCGCCGACCTGCCGGACGCGGCCGCCGGCGGCCAGGTGATCCAGCAACTGTCCCGCCTGCCCGTGCTCACCCTGCACGTCGACCAGGCCGGACTGGACCGCCTGGCAAAACTGCCCAGCGTGGTCAGCGTGCCCGAGGCCCGGCCGGTCCCGCCGGTACTGGCCGAAAGCGTCCCACTGATCGGCGCCGACAAGACCAGAGCCGCGGGCAAGA
>NZ_JALHBK010000025.1:0-143474 GCF_031570565.1 Nonomuraea sp. 3-1Str | reverse complement strand
GCCGCTCAACGCCGCGAACGCGCCCGCATCCGCAGCGAGAAAGGCATCCGCTGGGGCGGCCGACCCCTCGCACCCGCAGCCTGAACCTCACCCAACCCGGCGATCATTTCCGGTCACAGCACTAGGTAGCACCTAGCGAGCACAACCGCACAAGGCGCCAAAGGTCGGCACCAAGCAAGCGGTGGCGGCGGACACCCCGCCGCCACCGCGTCCCCGCCGTCCTCCGGCCCCGTGGCGCTGCAGGGACGCTCGGCTGGACGGTGAGCGTGGACTCCACCAGCGCCCGGGAAAGCTCGCCGTACGCCACGAAGCCGTCGTCCGCATCGCTGCGATCAACCAGTGGCTCAACGCCTTATGAGACTCGGCCTTCAGGCCTGGGCGATGGCAAGTCCCTGGTCGTCGAGCTCGGCCGCCAGGCCGAAAGTCGCGTAGACGTCGGGGTCCTGGAAGACCGAGTTCCGGGTGATGCCCTCGCCGGTGACGGTGAAGATCTGGAGCGTGTGCAGGCTGTACCCGTCGCCGACGCGCCGATAGGCGGCGAAGCCGGGCTGGCCGCCGTTGGCCGCCACCTCCTTGAGGAGCCAGTCCGTCCCTGCCGCCCCGAATACCCATTCCATGAACAGGCCGTAGTTGCCGCGGCCGGAGAACCAGTTGAGCATCGGCGGCATCTCCATGACCACGTCCTCGGTGAGCAGCCGCTTGAGGCCCTCGACGTCGGCCAGCTCGAACGCCTTCATGTAGCGTTCGACCCAGGCGCGCTGCCCGGCCGCAGACGGCTCACTGACCTGTTCCGGCCGGACCCCGGCCTCCTTGACGCGGGTACGCGCCCGCTGCAGGGAACTGTTCACCGACACGACGGTGGTGCCGAGGATCTCCGCTGTTTCGGACGCGGAGAAGCTGAGCACGTCACGCAGGATCAGCGCACCGCGCTGACGCGCCGACAGGTGCTGGAGGGCGGAGGCGAACGCCAGGCGCAGGCTGCTGCGCTCGACCACGGCCCCAGCCGGATCGCCCGCGTCCAGCAGCGAGTCCGGCAAGGGCTGGAGCCAGGCGACGTGCTCTCCGCGGACGAGCGGCCCGAGCGGATCCGACGCGGCCACCAGCCCCGACGGCAGCGGCCGGCGACCGTGGACCTCCAGGGCGGTCAGGCAGGCGTTGGTTGCGATCCGGTAGAGCCAGGTGCGCAGTGAGCTGCGGGTGTCGTCGTACTGCTCCCGCGCCCGCCACGCCCTCAGGTACGTGTCCTGGACCAGGTCCTCTGCGTCGTGAGCCGAGCCGAGCATCCGGTAGCAGTACGCCAGCAGCTCCGTCCGGAACGGTTCGATCCGACGATCGAAGCCGTCCTTCCCCGTCATCACGCCATGCTCCATCAGATCATCTCGCGCGGTCATCAACGCCCGGCCATGACGTACATCCCCGATTCTGGATCAACAGTGCTGTTCCCGAACGTCGCTCGTAGGTAGGGGCGTCGCTACGAAAGGCACGCCAAGGGAGCCGGGGAAGGTTCACTGCGCGGGCGCCAGTACCGGGCTGTTGTGATAGGCGGCGATCAGCCACTGGCCGTCCCGCTTCTCGAAGACCCAGGTCGCGTTCACCTGACGTACGTCGTCCGGGACCTCGGTCTCGCCGGGGAACAGGATGGCGGATCGGCTGATGACGATCGCGCCGTCCCTACCGACGAAGCGGATGCCGAGCTGCTTGTTGCAGGTGGAGCTGCCCCTGAGCGGCCCCTCGAAGGCCAGGGCCATGTTCTGACGGATCACCTCACGGCTGTCGCGCAGCGAGCCGGGCATGATGGCGGTCGCGTCCGCGGTGTAGTCGGCGACCATGCCGTCGGCGTCGCCTGCCTCCCACGCCTTGTAGGAGTCGACCAGTACGGCCTGGATGGCGGCCACGTCTGCCGCACGACTGTTCGACATGTGCTTCTCCCTTGTGATCGGGTTCGCCCGGGGTACTCCGGCGAGCTCGTGAGTACATACCGGCGGCGGGGTCGAAACTCATCGCGGCGGTTGAGAGACCGGCCTTCCGGGCAGCGGGCGCCTGGCCGTCGTGTCGAGGCCAGGCGCCCGCCGTACGGCGGGAATCAGACGCCGAACGCGGCCGGGTAGCGGATGGTGCCGGCCGGCACGGGCCGGGCGGGGTCGAAGACGAGCGCCATCATGTACTTGTCCTCGACGTCGAAGGGCGGCCGGATGGCGTGGCCGGAGGCCGGGACGAAACCGAAGCGCGGGTAGTACTCGGCGTGGCCGAGCACGAGGACCAGATTCTCGTCAGCCTGCCGGGCGGCGTCCAGGGCGGCGCGGATGGCCGCCGAGCCGGCGCCGCGACGCTGATGCTCGGGCCGTACGGCGCACGGGCCCAGGGTGAGGGCCGGGACGCCGTCGACATGGCAGCGCGTGAGCAGCGCGAACCCGGCGATGGCGCCGCCGGGCTGCTGCGCGATCCATGACAGGCCGGGCAGCCAGGCCTCCCGGTCGGCGCGCAGCTCCTCCACCAGGTCGGCCTCGTGGGAGGTGGGGAAGGCGGCGAGGTTGACCTCACGGATCTGGTCAAGGTCCGCGTCGGTCTCGGGTCGGGTGATCCACGGGGTGGTCATGATGGTGCGGGGGTCCGTTTCTGTGGTCGTCACGAGGTGGCCGGTCGAGGAGCGGCCCGGGTCCGGGCTGTGGTGCGCGTTCACGCCTGCCGGTCCCGGAACCGGTAGGTGGCGCGGAGATGACTGGTGATGGATTTCTGCCGGTCGACGCGCTCGTCGCGCAGCCGGGCGTCGGTGCGCGAGGCCTGCCAGGCGGTCTCGCGCTGGAGCTTGCGGTAACTGGCCAGGCGGCGTTCGGCCAGGTCGCCTGCCTGGATGGCGGCCCGCACCGCGCAGCCGGGCTCCCTGTCGTGGGCGCAGTCACCGAAGCGGCACAGCTCGGCGAGCCGTTCGATCTCGGCGAAGACCTGCTCCAGGCCGCCGGCGGCGTCATGGAGGCTGATCGCGCGCAGGCCCGGGGTGTCGATGAGCACCCCGCCGGTGGGCAGAGGCACCAGCTCGCGGTGGACGGTGGTGTGGCGGCCCTTGCCGTCCTGGGCCCGTACCGCGCCGGTGGTCAGCAGCTCCTCGCCCAGCAGGGCGTTGCCGAGCGTGGACTTGCCCGCACCCGAGGGACCGAGCAGAACCGCAGTGCCCTCGCCCAGCAGCGCGGCCAGGACGTCGACGTTGTGCCCGGTGGCCGCGCTGGTGGGCACGACGGCGACGCCGGGCGCGAGCGCGTTGACCTCGTCGTGCGCCGCGGAGGCGTCGGCCGCCAGGTCGGCCTTGGTCAGGGCGATCACCGGCTGTGCGCCGCCGGCCCAGGCGAGGGCCAGGAAACGCTCCAGCCGGGCGGCGTTCGGCGGGGCGGCCAGGGAGACCGCGACGACGGCGGTGTCGACGTTGGCGGCCAGCACCTGCCCGTGGGAGGTCCGTGACGCCGACGAGCGCACGATCGCGCCGCGCCGCGGGAGCAGAGCCGCCAGTTCGGGCTCCCGGCCGGGGCGCAGCGCCCCCCAGTCGCCGGTGCACGGCGCGGCCAGGGGATCGGTGGCCTGATGTGCCGGCAGGGCGGCCCGGATCGGGCCGTGCTCGGTGATCGCGTCACACGAGCCGCGATGCACCCGCAGGATCCGCGCGGGCAGCAGACCGGCCCGGCGGTGGCCGGCGAACGCGGCGTCGAGGGCCGGCGTCCAGCCGTACCGGGACAGGTCCACACCGCCGGGGACGGAGGGATCGATGAAGGAGGAATTCAACGTGAGACACCTTGCGGGAAGGGACCCCGGCAGGACTCAGGCGTCACCCGTCCGACGAGCCGGACGGCTCGCGGCAGGAGGGCGGAAGTGGGTCAGACCGGGGCCCGGGACGTGAGGATGGTCCGGGCGCTGCACGGGGCAGCGGTCTTCACCGCGATCATCAAACCTCACCTCCCTCTTCCGTATCCGACATCGATGGCCGAGATGCTAGCACGCCTCGCCTGAGCCTTCACCGCGTGCCGGCCGCCCGCACACCCGCCCGCCGAGGCGCTCCACGTCGGCGTTGAACCGCCTGAGGCAGGCGGCGAACGCGGCGACCTCCTCGGCCGTCCAGCCCGCCAGAACCCGCTCCAGGCCGCTGACGTGCTTGGCGCGCTCCTCCTCCAGATAGCGCTCCCCCGCCCGCGTGAGGCGGAACTTGCGGGCGATGCCGCCGTCCGGGTCGGGGACGCGCTCGGCCAGCCCGGTGCGCAGCAGGGCCGAGGTGTGCCGGTTCAGGGTGGAGACGTCCAGGCCGAACGCCTCGCTGAGCTGCCCGATCGACATCAGGCCCGCCGTCCGGATGCGGCTGAGCAGGATGTACGCGCTGCGATCGAGGTGACGGTGCCGGCCGAGCAGCATCGTCTCGTACTCGACCAGGTCCGTGGGCTTGTCCATGCCGGTCCTTCTCCCATGGCCGCGCGTCCGCTTTTCTCGCTGATGGATGTGTAACCCCCACATCGTTTGCATGTAACACATTATGTGTAGAGTGCACATCTCCTCCACTGTCGAGAAAAGAAAAGGGGACCCGCGTGGACGACCCCACATCCACCGGCCGGCCCAACGGCATCGTCACCGTGATGGCGGTGGCCGGCATCGTCGCCTCGCTCACCCAGACCCTGGTGGTCCCGCTGATCGGGCAGCTGCCGACCATCCTGAGCACCTCCGCGTCGAACGCGTCCTGGGTGATCACGGTCACGCTGCTGGCCGGAGCCGTCACCACCCCGGTGATGGGACGGCTCGGCGACCTGTACGGCAAGCGCCGCATGATGCTCATCTGCGCGATTCCGCTCATCCTGGGCTGCGTGGTGTGCGCGCTGGCCGGGTCCCTGACCCCCATGATCATCGGGCGGGGTCTGCAGGGGATGGGCATGGGCATGATCCCGCTGGGCATCAGCGCCCTGCGCGACCTGCTGCCGCCGGACCGGCTGGGCCCTTCCATCGCGCTGATGAGCTCCTCCATGGGCATCGGCGGCGCGCTCGGCCTGCCCATCGCCGCCGCGGTCGCCGAGTACGCGAGCTGGCGGGCGCTGTTCTGGAGCACGGCCGCGCTGGGCGTCCTGGTGGCGGCGCTGATCTGGCTGCTGGTGCCGGCCACGCCCGCCCGGACCGCGGGACGCCTGGACGTGGCCGGCGCGCTCGGCCTGGGCACAGGGCTGGTGTGCCTGCTGCTGGGCGTCTCCAAGGGCGCCGACTGGGGCTGGTCGAGCGGCACCACCCTCGGCATGCTGGGCGCCGCGGTGCTCGTCCTGCTCGTGTGGGGCTGGTGGGAGCTGCGCAGCGGTGACCCGCTGGTGGACCTGCGCGTCACCGCCCGGCCTCAGGTGCTGCTGACCAACCTGGCCTCGATCGTGGTCGGCTTCTCCATGTACGCCCAGTCGCTGATCGTCATGCAGATCCTGCAGCTGCCCGCGGCCACCGGCTACGGCCTGGGCCAGTCGATGCTGGCCGCCGGCCTGTGGATGGCCCCCTCGGGCCTGATGATGATGCTCGTCTCCCCCGTCGGCGCGCGCCTGTCGGCGGCCCGCAGCCCCAAGGTCACGCTGATCGTCGGCAGCCTCATCATGGCCGCCGGCTACGGCTCCTCGATGGTCCTGATCGGGTCCACCTGGGGCCTGCTGATCGTCTCCTGCATCTGCACCATCGGCGTCGGCTTCGCCTACGGCGCGATGCCCGCCCTCATCATGGGAGCCGTCCCCCGCTCCGAGACCGCCGCCGCCAACAGCTTCAACACCCTCATGCGCTCCATCGGCACCACTGTGTCCGCCGCGGTGGTCGGGCTCGTCCTGGCCCAGATGACCACCCGGTTCGGCACCCACACGCTGCCGTCGGAGGCGGGTTTCCGCACCGGCATGCTCATCGGCTGCGGGGCCGCGCTCGTGGCCGCCGCCGTCACCGTGGCCCTGCCGTCACGCCAGGCCAAGCACGCGGCCGCCCACGCCGAGTCCCCCGCCCCGGCCGCGCGTCACTAGGGGCGGCCCGTACCAGCGATCTCGGCGCCAGGTGCCGCTGAGGTGCGGTCCGGGGGCATGACTGTCTGGGAGAGTGGGCGTCCCGGTGGCGGCAGGCCACCGGACGCGGTGCGCGTGGCAGGAGGCGGATGTGACGGAGTCCGGGTTCGCACGGGGCGAGCAGAGATGGCGGGCCGGGCTGGGGACGCTGCGCCAGGTGGTCCGCCAGGAGCTGGTGACCCGGCAGCTCGCCGCGCACCTGCCGGACACGGCGCCGCGGCGGGTCCTGGACGTGGGGTGCGGCCAGGGCACGCAGCTCATGCGGCTGGCGCGGCGCGGGCACGCCATGACCGGGCTGGACTCCTCGGCGGCGCTCCTGGGCGATCTGGAGCGCGCCCTGGCGGACGAGCCGGCGCAGGTGCGGGAACGGGTCCGGACGGTCCGGGGCGACGCGCGGGACATGGCCGCGCTGTTCGAGCCCGAGAGCTTCGACGCGGTGCTGTGCCACGGCGTCCTGATGTACTTCGACGATCCCGAGCCGCTGCTGGAGGACCTGGCGCGGCTGGCCGTCCCGGGCGGGGTCGTGTCGCTGCTGGTGCGCAACGGTGACGCCCTGGCGATGCGGCCGGGCCTGCTCGGCGACTGGACGACGGCCGGGCGCGCGTTCGACGAGCCGGCGTACCGGAACCGGATCGGTGTGACGGCCCGCGCGGACCGCCTCGACGCGCTGACGGCCTCGCTCGCCGGCCGGGGGTTGGAGGTGCGCGCCTGGTACGGCGTGCGGGTCTTCACCGACACCGTGCCGGCGGACGCCGAGCTCCCCGGCGAGGCGGAGCTCGGCGCGCTGCTCGCCTGCGAGGAGCGCGCCGGCGCCACGGACCCGTACCGCCGGGTGGCGGCCCTGATCCACGTCATCGCCGAGCGGCGCGACGGAAGCCGCTGACCACCCCGGCGTGCGGCACGTTCGCCGAGGCGATGCCAGGCCCCTGGCCGTCCGGCGCGGGCCCGGCGCCTACGCGGTCAGGACCTCGCGCAAGGTGGCGGCGAAGCCGTCGGGGTCGCCCTTCATGCCCATCGTGCCGTCGAGGAAGCCGCCGTGGTGGCTCGGGAACGTCACCGGCTTCGTGCCCAGCCGCTCGGCGACGGCGAGGCCCGCGCGGTGCGCCAGCTCGCCCTCCGACTCGGCCCCCACCCCGATGACGACGCGGGTCGGGGCCGCGCGCAGCGCCTCGAAGTCGGGCACGTGGTGCGTGCAGGGCACGAGGTTCTGCGCGAACAGCGGGTCGCCACGGGAACCGTCGTCCTCCGCCGGCAGCCCGAACTCGGCCGGGCTCGCGACCGGCCGCTCGGCGAAGTCGGCCGGGATCTCGCCGCGCAGGCTGCTCAGCGCGATGAACTTCACCATCGCCGGCCCGAAACCGTCCCGTTCGTACGTCCGGCGGATGTCCGCCACCGCGGCCAGCGCCTCCTCCCGGTCCGGCAGGGCCTGCGCGGCCGGAGGCTCGTGCGCGACCAGCGTGCGCACCTGCTCGGGGTGCCGGGCCACCAGCGCCAGCCCGTTGACGGCGCCGCCGCTGCTGGCGAAGATGTCCACCGGCCCGGCGCCCAGCGCGTCGATCAGCCGGTGCAGGTCCTCGGCGTGCAGCTCGGGCGTCGACTCGGTGGCGCCGTCGGTGCGCGGGCTGCGCCCGATGCCGCGCGGGTCGTAGGTCACCACCGTGCGGTCCTGGAAGTGCCCGGTCAGGCCGCTGAACCCGGTGGCGTCCATCGGGGTTCCGATCATCAGCAGGGCCGGCGCGGTGCCGCCCTCGGCCTGGCGTACGTCGTAGTGCAGAACGGCGCCGGGCACCTCAAGCGTGCGGGTGACGGACTCGGTCATGGGTCGCTCCTTCTCGAATGCTCGTGAGGGTGGACCGGCGCGGGCGGTGAAACTCATCGCGGGACGGGCTGAACCGTCGCCGGACGCATTGTCCTGCCCGACGAGCGCCTGGGTGCCGAGCACGGTGATCCGTGGCGGCGTTCGGTGTCCTCGGTGCCGGGCTCTGCCGTGTGGATCATGCTACGCGGATCGCCGCGGTGCCGGGACGACGCTTCAAGCGTCGAGGGCGACGGGATTTGCCGGTGGACGGGGCGCTGTGCGAGGCTCGGGTGCCACCTGCTCTGAAAGGCTGATCGTGACGCTAGGCATGGTCCTCGGCGACGTCTCCTCTCGCGCTTCGACGCGGGAGCGGTAGCCCTTCCGGCTCCGATCACCGACGTCCGTGCGGCAGCACGGGCGATGTTCCGCTGCTCCTCGTCGAAGTGCTCTTCGTGCCCACCTGCACGTTCGACCACGAGGAGTACGTGGTGTCCACGATCCACTGGACCGAATCCCACACCGTCCGATCCGCTCGCTGGCATTCCGAGAGCGCGGCCCCGCCGCCCGAGCGGATCATCGTTGCGGACGACCGCATGAGAGCCGACACCGCGCACCGCCTCGCCGGCGAGGGTACGGCGTTGCTGTGGCGGGGCGACTTCCCCAACGCGTGTCAGCTTCTCCGGGCGATGAGTCGCCGCCTCGACCGGAACCCTTCCCGGCCGGGAGGCGACGCCCGCGAGTCCTTCCGTCTTCACCGCCGAGCCCGCGGTCACCGTGCCCGGGTCCTGGGCAGACTTCTCGTCCTGCTGGAGGACGGCCACGCCTTGGACCTGCGCAGGGCTCCGGAGGTGCGGCAGGCGTGCACCGAGGCGTACGGCCCGCCGTACGCGCCGACGGCGGTCTCCCTCCGGGAGCTGCTGGGGGTGATCGGAGCGCACCAATGGCGCCTCAAGGGCGTCGAGGTGCCCGTCCTCGGCGCTCGCATCCATCCGCACTACGGCGTCTTCTCCCCCGCCAGAGGCGAGTACATCGACCTGGTCGCCCAGGCACCGCTCCCCCGCGCCGGCCGCACCGCGTTCGACCTCGGCACGGGGACGGGGGTGCTCGCCGCCGTCCTGGCCCACCGGGGGTTCGCCCGCATCACGGCCACCGACATCAGTGCGCGCGCGCTGGCCTGCGCCCGCGACAACGTCCAGCGGCTGGGTCTGGCCGGCCGCGTCGACGTGACGGGTCCCGCCCTGTTCCCCGAGGGCCGCGCCGACCTCATCGTCTGCAACCCGCCCTGGATCCCCGCCCACCCCACCTCGGCCCTCGAACAGGGCGTCTACGATCCCGGCAGCACCATGCTCCGCGGCTTCCTCGACGGACTCGCCGCTCACCTCGAACCGGACGGCGAAGGCTGGCTCATCCTGTCCGACCTGGCCGAACACCTCGGACTCAGGACCCGCCACCAGCTGCTGACCTTGATCGAGACGGCGGGCCTGCGCGTGGCCGGCAAGATCGACACCAGGCCGCGGCACCCACGGGCGGGGGACGCCACCGACTCCCTCCACGCGGCCCGCGCCGCGGAAGTCACCTCGCTGTGGCGTCTGACCAGCAGTCGCCGGCGGGTGTGAAACGGCTGTCTCCCTTGATCGCCAGGTGCGTCGCACTGCCGGCGTGACCGGTGCCATCGGTCCACGCCGGCCGTGCCGGGCGTGGACCGATGATCGCGGCCGCCCTGACACGGCTGTTCCCGCTGTTCATGCCGCCAGGAACGCTGGCCGGAGCGCGACCGGTCGCCGCCGTGG
The DNA here is from genome assembly GCF_031570565.1 of Nonomuraea sp. 3-1Str. Classification (NCBI taxonomy): domain Bacteria; kingdom Bacillati; phylum Actinomycetota; class Actinomycetes; order Streptosporangiales; family Streptosporangiaceae; genus Nonomuraea; species Nonomuraea sp. 3-1Str. Next base: position 133,845 of record NZ_JALHBK010000025.1, on the reverse strand, counting down.
CATGGGCGGCCGGCTAATGACACTGGTGAACAGCCACCGGGTGCACGCGCTGCTGGCAGCGAGAGGACGAGTGAGCGGCCCGGCATCCGATGGTGAACTCGACCACTACACGGTCACCATCGACGTGCAGGAGGCACTCGACGCATTGGATCTCGGTGCGTTCCTGGAGGCATACGACCCGCTGCCGCTCATGCGGGACACCGAGAACGAGTACGGCATGGTCCGGGCCGGCGACAAGGCGGCACGGACGCGGCTGCGCAACCGGTTGCTCAAGGAGTTCGGCGCGCAGGCCACGTGCGAACTCTGGCTCGACGGCCAGGGGCGGCCAGTACGGCAACGACTGACCGCGAAGACCCCGACGGAGATCACCTTTTCCCACTGGGGCGACACGACCGTGGCCGCTCCTCCGGCCGATCAGATCCGGGTGCTGACGAAGTGACCCCGCGCCATGTGTGGTGCCCCCGATGCCGGCCGTAGCAGAGAACACGACACGACACCCCATGACCGCGGCGAGCTCGATGGGGGTGGTGTCAGAACTCAGCGACACACTCCGGTGGGCTGGAGGGCCGGGTGGACAGCACGACCCGCCCGGCCGGCCGGCCGAACGAGCCCCGAGCTCAGATCTTGGTATCAAGTTACAGGCTTTGACATCTGTTACCAACCCCGCATAGCGTTCCTCGCATGGAGCAGAGAACACTCGGCGCCGACGTCTGTGTGGGGGCGGTCGGGCTCGGTTGCGCAGGCATGTCCGGCGCGTACGGACCCAGCGCCGTCGAGCAGAGCATCGCGACGCTTCGCAGTGCGCTCGACGCCGGGATCACGTTCATCGACACGGCCGACCACTACGGGATGGGGCACAACGAGACGCTCATCGGGCAGGCGCTGCGACCCGCCGATCGCGACCGCGCCGTGGTGAGCGTGAAGTTCGGCGCGCTGTTCGGTGTGGACGGCAGCGTGCGCGGCATCAACGGCCGACCCGACGCGATACCGAACTTCCTGGGCTACTCGCTGCAGCGGCTGGGCACCGACTACGTGGACATCTATCGCCCGGCCCGGCTGGACCCCGCTGTCCCGATCGAGGAGACCGTCGGCGCCGTCGCCGAGATGGTGCAGAAGGGCTACGTGCGCGGCATCGGGCTGTCCGAGGTCGGCGCCGAGACGATCCGCCGCGCCCACGCCGTGCACCCGATCACCGACGTCCAGATCGAGTACTCGCTGTTCAGCCGCGGCGTCGAGGACGAGATCCTGCCCACCTGCCGCGAGCTGGGCATCGGCGTCACCGCCTACGGGGTGCTCGCTCAGGGAAATGCTGACCGGGACGTGGCGACAGCCGGCCGGCGACGCACGGCATCGCGGGCACCTGCCCCGCTTCGCCGCCGGCAACATCGAGACCAACCTCGCGCTGGTCGAACGGCTGCGGGAGGTCGCCACCTTCCGCGGCGCCACGGTCGCACAGCTCGCGATCGCGTGGGTGCTCGCGCAGGGGCGCGCGGACCGCGACATCGTCGCGCTGGTCGGGGCCAGGCGACCGCACCGCATCACCGAGGCGGTGGACGCCGCCGGCCTGCGGTTGACCGAGGACGACCTGGACGCGATCGAGCAGGCCGTCCCCCGAGGGGCGGTCGCGGGAGAACGCTACGCCCCCGCCCTGCTCTCGCTGCTGGACAGCGAGCGAACGGGCGGCAGGCGCTGATGCCCGCCCGAACCCCGCTGGACGCGAACGCCATCCTGGCGGCCACCGAGGAGATCCTGCGCCGCCACGGACCGGACAAGGCGACCGTCGTCGACGTCGCCCGGGTACTCGGAGTCAGCCACGCCGCCGTCTACAAGCACTTCCCCTCCAAGCAGGCGCTGCGCGAGGCCGTGACCCGGCGCTGGCTCGACCGCAACCGCGATGCCCTCGCCGTCATCGCCGCCGACCGCGCGGTCCCGCCGGCGCAGCGACTGCGTGCCTGGCTGCACGCCGTCCTGGCCGGGAAGCAGGCCAAGATTCGCGAGGACCCGGAGCTGTTCGCCGCCTATGGAATCCTCGCGGCCGCGCACAGCAGCGTCGCCACTGACCACGTCGCCGACCTCTTGGGCCAGCTGGCGGCCATCATCGCCGACGGCGCCGCCGACGGCAGCTTTCGCGCCGAGGACGCGGAGGCCACCGCCCGCGTGGTCTTCCACGCCACCGCCAAGTTCAATCACCTCGCCCATGCCGCCGAATGGCAGAACCCCGGCATCGGCACGGAGCTCGACGAGGTGTGCAGCCTGCTGCTCGAGGGTCTTCGGACCCCCACGTCGCCATAGCCGGATCGGGCTGAGCACACGTCGCGGCTGATGTCGGCGGCGCGGTCAGTCCTGCCCATCACCACCCCGCAGCAACGAACAAGGAGTGACGAACGACCATGGTTCAGGCAATCGGAGTGACGCAGCCAGGCGGACCGGACGCTCTTGGCGAGCTCGACCTGGCGGCCGAACCGATCGGTCCCGGTCAGGTCAGGATCCGGGTCACCAGCGCCACCGTGAACCCGACCGACGCGATGATCCGTTCACGTCCGCGGCAGGACGAGGCGGACGCGGTGCGGGTGCCGGGCATGGAGGTAGCCGGCGTGATCACCGAGATCGGCCCCGCCGTCGACCGCGCGTTCGCGATCGGGGACGCCGTCATGGCCATCGTGGTGCCCTCGGGCGAGCACGGCGGCTACCGGGCAGACCTCGTCGTGCCGGCACGCTCGGTCGCGAAGATCCCGGCCGGGCTCTCGGACGTCCAGGCCGCCACCCTCCCGATGAACGGGCTCACCGCGCGGCTCGCGCTCGACACGCTGGCGCTGCCGGTCGGCGCGACGGTCGCCGTCACCGGCGCCGCCGGCACCGTCGGCGGATACTTCGTCCAGCTCGCCAAGCTGGCCGGGCTGGTCGTCGTCGCCGACGCCGCCCGGCAGGACGAGACCTTCGTCCGCGACTGCGGAGCCGGCGAGGTCGTGCCGCGGGGGGACGATTTCGCCGCGCAGGTCCGCCGCCACCACCCCGGCGGCGTCGACGGGCTCCTCGACGCCGCCGCGCTGGAGGCCGCCGCGCTCCCGGCCGTCAAGGACGGCGGCACCGTCGTCACCGTCCGCGGCTACCAGGGCGACGGGACCGGCCGGGTCCGCGTCGCCCCGATCTTCGTCCGCGACTACGTCGAGGCAGCGGCCGAGCTCGACCGGCTCGCCGAACTCGCCGGCGATGGACGGCTCACCGTCCGCGTGGCCGGCGAACTGCCCGCCTCCCGAGCCGCCGACGCGCATCACTCACTCGAACGGCGCGGCGTTCGAGGGCGGTTCGTCCTGCGGTTCGGCTGACAGTGATGTGGCACGCCTGCTCACCGTCGCAGCCCCACATCGGAGCCCATCGTCACGGGGCCTGCCCTTGGTGCTCCCCCATGTAGTCGTGCGCTGTTTCATCAGCGAGCACCCGTGAGACACCGCACGCGGCCGCCCCATGCGAAACGCTCCCATCGAACGCGGGCGCTACCGCAGCTGGGCGCGGCGGCGGGTGAGGTAGGCGGTCTCGCCGGTGTTGCCGGCCAGCTCGATGGCCCGGTCGTAGGCCGCGCGTGACTGCTGGCTGCGGCCGAGCCGGCGCAGCAGGTCGGCGCGGGTGGCGTGGTAGGCGTGATAGCCGGCCAACGCCTCGGCAAGGCGGTCGACGATGGCCAGTGCCACCTCCGGCCCGTCGAGCTCGGCCACGGCGATGGCCCGGTTGAGGGCGATGATCGGCGAGGGGTCGAGGCGGACGAGCTGGTCGTAGAGGGCGAGGACCTGCGACCAGTCGGTGTCCCGGATGTCGCGGGCGGAGGTGTGCACCGCGTTGATCGCGGCGAGGATCTGATAGCGGCCCGGAGCCATCCCGGCAGCGGCAGCGGCCAGGCGCTCGCGCACCAGCCGATGACCTTCGGCGATCAGCTCCGCGTCCCAGGCTCCGCGGTCCTGCTCGTCGAGGGAGACCAGTTCGCCGCCGGCCGAGACCCGGGCGGTGCGGCGGGCCTCGGTGAGCAGCATCAGCGCCAGCAGGCCGGCCACCTCTCCGTCCTGCGGCAGGAGCGCGCGGATCAGGCGGGTGAGCCGGATCGCCTCGGTGGTCAGGTCGTGCCGTACGGGGTCGGTGTCGGGGCCGCTGGCCAGGTAGCCCTCGTTGAAGATGAGGAACAGGACGGCCAGGACGCCGGAGACGCGTGCCGGCAGATCGTCGGCGGACGGCATCCGGTAGGGGATGCGAGCCGCCTTGATCTTGGCCTTCGCGCGGGTGATGCGCTGCTCCATGGTGGTCCCCTGCACCAGGAAGGCACGGGCGATCTCGGGCACGGTCAGACCGCCGACCATGCGCAGCGTCAACGCCACGCGCGCTTCCACCGCCAGCGCCGGGTGACAGCAGGTGAAGATCAGCCGGAGCCGGTCGTCGTCGATGGCGCCCAGCGGCTCGGGTGGGGTGTCGTCGTGCAGCATCTGAGCCTCCTTGTGCTTGTCATCGCGTCTGTTCTCGCGCCGGATCCGGTCGATGGCCTTGCGGTTGGCGGTGGTGGTCAGCCACGCGCCCGGGTTGGGTGGCAGGCCGTCGGCCCGCCACCGCTCGACGGCGGTCGTGAACGCCTCGGCCGCTGCCTCCTCGGCGATGCCGAGGTCACCGAAGCGCCTGGTCAGGGCAGCCACCACCCGCGCCCACTCGTCGTGGTGGGCCCGGGTGATCGCCTTCTCGACGTCGCTCACTGGAACGGCCGCACCTCGATCTTCCGATCGCAGACCTTCGACGCCTCGGCGGCGAGCTTGAGCGCCACATCCAGATCGGGGGCCTCCCACACCCAGACGCCGGCGAGGTACTCCTTCGACTCCACGAAAGGCCCGTCGCTGAACACCGCCTGCCCGCCCCGGTTGTCGACGACCGTGGCCGCGTCGGTGTCCGCGAGTCCGCCCGCGAAGACCCAGTAGCCCTCGGCGATCAGTCGTTCGTTGAACGCGCTGATGGCAGGCTGCCTGTCCGTGCTGCCGGGGTTGCTCTTGTCGTCGATCACGGAAACCAGGTATCGCATCTACAGATCATCTCCTGTGGTGTCGGGACAGAGTGGCTCGGTGGCAGGGACTTCAGGCCCCCGCATATCGCGGGCGCCCGGCCGCCCGGTAGACCTGGATCGTCACGCCCTTGGAGTCGGCGCGCGACTCGACCAGGTCGAGCGCGAGATCCGGACCGGTCTCCGGGAACAGTCTCGCGCCCTGGCCGACGATCACCGGGATCACGATCAGAATCATCTCGTCGACCAGATCGTTCTCCAGCAGCCATCGGGTCAGGATGCCGCTGCCGTGCACCTGCAACTCACCCCCCGGCTTGGCCTTCAGCTCCCTGACGGCGGCCGCGACGTCCCCGGACAGGACGGTCGTGCCCGCCCACTCCGGATCGGTGAGCGTGGTCGAGGCGACATACTTGGGCCGTGTGTTCAACGATTCCACGACGGACTCCCAGCCAGGGGCATCCTGGACCCTCATGGAGCCCCAGCCGGTGAACAGCTCGTAGGTCCGCCGCCCGAACAGGAACGCATCGGCGCGCCGGTAGGTCTGGTTGATGAACGTCCTGGTCTCGTCGTCACCCGCCCCCCGGGCCCATCCGCCGCGCTCGAACCCGTTCCTGCGGTCCTCGTCCGACGCGCCGCCGTTTCCCTGCATCACTCCATCGATGGTGACCTGGGTCACGGTCGTCAGCTTCATGATCGCGGTTCCTCTGCCTTGGCGCCACCCCTTGCGGGCGGCCTCATCCCTGCTACGAACGCCACCGCCCCGATCCGACACCGCCTCCCGGATTTCTTCGAGGAACTTTCCGGGACGCCGGTCGTCAGCGTTCCGGCAGCACGACGGTTTCACGGCGACAGCACTCCACCGTTCAGGATGGATCATCCCCGGCCATCCCCCGCACCATCGCGCCGAAGGCGGCGTCCCAGTGGCGGCTCGCCTGCGCGGCGTCGCCGAGGGCGCCACGCAGTTCGAGGCCGCACATCCCGTGCGCGAGGGCGTTGAGCCTGACGGCGAGGTCGTGCGGCTCGGCGGGCGCGAAGGCGCCCTCGTCCACGCAGCGGGCGACCGCGGCGACCAGGGTGTCGAAGGTCGGCTGGATGAGCGCGGCGGTCTCGGCGTCGGGCTGGAACTCCGGGACCGGCCGCCCGAACATGAGCTCGTACAGGTGCGGGTTGGCCAGGGCGCTGGCGCGGTAGGCGCGGCCGAGCGCGAGCAGGTCGGCGACGGGATCGCCGGTGCGGGGAACGGCGGCGAAGGCCGCGGCGAGACGCTCGAACCCGGCCAGGAACATCTCGCGGACCAGGCCGGCCTTGTCGCCGAACAGGTTGTAGACGGCCGTGGTGGACACCCCCGCCTGCTGCGCCACCCGGCGGGTGGTCAACGCGGACGGACCCTCGGCGGCCAGGAGCCGGCCGCCGGCGTCGACGAGTTCGCGGCGAAGCTCGGCGTAATCGCGGTTTCTGGGTCTTGCCATAACGACGAGAATACCATAACGTTGTTACATAACAACGTTTTGGAACATGGATCTCAGGAGCAACCACATGTCTGACCTGCACGTAGTCCTCGGCGCCACCGGCGCGATCGGCTCCGCCGTCGTGGCCGAGCTCACCGCCCGCGGCCACCAGGTCCGCGCCGTGAGCCGGAGCGCTGCCAGCGGCCCCGGCGACCTGCGAGCCGATGTCACCACCACCGAGGGCGCCATCGCCGCCTGCCAGGACGCCGCGGTCGTCTACCAGTGCGCCCAGCCGAAGTACGAGCGCTGGGCCGAGGAGTTCCCCGGCCTCATCCGCACGATCCTGACCGGGGTGGAGGCCGCCGGGGCGAAGCTGGTCATGGCCGACAACCTTTACGTCTACGGGCCCGTCGACGGCCCCATGACCGAAGACCTGCCGTACGCCGCCGCCTACCCCAAGGGCCGGGCCCGCGCCGAGGTGGACCAGCTGATCCTCGACGCCCACCGGGCCGGACGCGTGCGCGCGACGCTGGGGCGGGCCTCCGACTACTACGGCCCCGGCGGCGTCAACACCACCATCGGGCCCACCGTCTTCGCCGCCGCCCTGGCCGGGAAGACCGCCCGCTGGGTCGGCGACCTCGACCAGCCGCACACCGTCTCCTACCTGCCCGACATCGCCGCCGCACTGGTCACCCTCGGCGAGCGCGCCGAGGCCGACGGGCGCGCCTGGCACCTGCCCGCCGCCGAGCCCGTCACCGGCCGCCAGTTCCTCGACCTCGTACAGGCCGCGGCGGGAGGCGAGCCGAAGGTCGCCGGACTCGGCCGGGGCGCACAGCGCCTCATCGGACTGTTCAACCCGGTCGTGCGCGAGCTCGGCGAGACCTGGTACCAGCGCGACCGGCCGTTCGTCGCCGACGACTCAGCCTTCCGGAAGGCGTTCGGCCCGGTCGAGGTCACCCCGCACGCCGAGGGCGTCGCCGCGACCCTGGACTGGTACCGGCACCACGCGGCTTGAACGCGTCGGCCCGGCGGCTTCGCGGCAGCCGGCGCCGGCGGATCCCGTGGTTGCGAACACCACGATGCCGGCCTCGGGGGCGGTCAGGCGCCGCCAGCCGAGCCGCTCGTAGAGCCTGATCGCGTCGACCGCTCGCGGAGCGGTGAGCAGCCAGCAGGCGTCGTCGCCGTCGCGCAGCAGGTCGAGGATGCGTCCGGCCAGGCCCTGACCGCGCGCGTGCGGGCTCACCGCCAGCTCGTCCACCTCCAGCGCTCCCACCAGGCGGGTCTCCACCGCGTCGCCGAGCGCGGCGCGGACGAGGTCGTAGGAGCGGCCCACAGGGAAGGGGCTCCGGGTGCGCCATGCCGTCCCGAAACCCGCGGGCTCGCCGTGGTCGTGCGCCAGTACCGCCGTGAACCCCGGGCGGCGGACATCCGTGGTCAGCCGCTCGGCGAAGGCGTCGGCGGCGCGCCCGTCCTCGCACCAGGGCGGCTCACCGAACGCGGACCGGTAGATCCGCACCAGGTGGGCGGCACGGGCGAGCGCGTCCTGGCCGGTGAGGCGTTCGAGGTTCACGCGGGCACCCGCACCTTGCCGATGCCCAGGGTGCTCGTCATCGGCAGCAGACCCGCCTCGAACACGGCACCCAGCAGGGGACGGTTGAGCTCGGCCAGGCGCTCGGCTGCCGCCTCGCCGAGCACCTGCCACGGTCCGGCGGCCAGCTCGTCGGTGAGCCGCTCCACCTGGTCGCGCAGGGCGTGCCCGGCCGGGGTGGCCGTGCCGTCCGCGTCGACGAGGCCGCGGGCCGCCAGCCGTTCCCGCGCGGCGGCCCACTCCTCGGCGCTCCAGCCCCGTCCGGCGAAGCCGGCGTCCGGGGCGGCCCCGACGGAGGCGAAGGAGACCAGCGCCTCGCAGGCGTCCAGGCCGGCGGCGCGCAGGGCGGTCAGGTGCCCGTCGCCGCGGTGCTCGCGCAGCACCGTGTACGCCTGCCACAGGGCCAGGTGCGGCCCGTCCGGCCAGGGCAGGTCGAGGTTGGCCGCGGCCAGCGGCCGGTGAGCGAGCTCGGCGCTCCGCGCCGCCTTGACCGCCAGTTCGGCCGCCTCCTCCAGCGCGCCCGCCTCCGCGTACAGCGCGCGGAGCGTGCGGTCCACCGCCCGCCGCCGGGCGTCGAGCACCTGCCGCGGTGTCGCGACGGCCCAGACGGCGGGGACGTACTCGGCGATCATCGAGGGGCTGAAGCTGTAGAAGGTGGCGGCCACCAGTCCCGGGCCGGCGGCGCCCATCGGGGCCGTACGCCAGGCGAAGTAGCTCGGCCAGCGCGATCCGACGTCGTAGCCGAGCTCCGCCGCCTCCTCGAACGCCTGGGGGCTGAAGTAGAGCGTCGCGTGCACCGGCTCGATCTGATGCCACATGTGGCGCGCGAGCGATCTGGACGTCATCAAAGTCCTCACTGTCTATATACGCTATGACGGTGACGATAGATCCATGGCGCATCACTGGTCAACTCGAAATAGACAGTTATGTCGGCAGGTGGGTGGAGCTCGCGGTCCTCCTGGTGAACTGTCTGGCCGTCACCACGGCGCACGGCCGGGCCGTCTCCCCGCCGCGATCGGGCGCGGAACGGCTCGCCGCGCTCACCACCCGGCTGCCCGCTTCCGCCACGCTCACCGGCGCCGACGCCGACGGGCTGGCGGAGGTCGCCGCGGAGCTGCGCCCGGCGTTCGGCGCGGACGACGGCATCCACGGCGCCGCCACACGGCTCAACGACCTCCTGATCCGGCACCGGGCCGTGCCCAACCTGCACGGCCACCCCGATCAGCCGCCCGTGCTCGCCTTCCACCCGGCTGACGCGACGCTCGTCGACGCGTGGGCCGCGGACATGGGCACGGCACTGGCCATGGTCATCGGCGTGGGTCAGTCGGCCCGGCTCGGCGCCTGCCAGGCCGGCACATGCTCGCTGGTGTTCTTCGACACCACACGCAACGCCTCACGCCGCTTCTGCGACCTGTCGTGCCAGAACCGCGCCAAAGCCAGCGCCTACCGGGCCAGGAGGGCGGGCCGTACGCCCTGACACGGGCGCCTGGCATGACGCCCGCCCCTCCCCCTACTCGCCGCCGCGTCCCGCGCCGACACTGAGGACGGTCAGCACGACGCAGGCTGCCGCGATCGCCGCGACCACGGCGGACACCCCCGCCTGCGACGCCGCCAGCGGCAGGAGCAGGATGACGACGGCGCAGCCCAGGGCCACGACGGGACGGGGCACCGGCTTGGCCGCGATGGGAGCGTGGACCACCCCCAGCAGGACGAGGAACACCGCGGTCGGGATCGCGACGGCGTAGCAGATGGCGAGGGGGGACGCCTTGACGTCGTGCCCCGTCTGCTCGGCCGCGACCTCGAGTCCGGCGCCGAGGGCGGCCAGGGCCGCGAAGAGACCGTAGTGGCCGTACCCCCACAGGTAGGACCGATGGCGGCGGTCGCCGAGACCCTCGCCGGCCGGGGTGAGGAAGTACAGCCACCAGAGCGCGAACAGCAGGACGAGCCCGGACACGGCCATGACGACGAGGGGAGTGCTCGTACGGGCCGCTTCGAGCGCCCCTTCGACACCTCGCGTCGCGGCGAGGACGCTCTCGCCGAGCAGGATGATCGTGAACAGGCCGTAGCGCTCGGCGATGTGGTGCGGATGCCAGGTGGTCGGTCTGGTCCGTTCCGCCCAGAGCGGCACCGCGAGCTCCAGGACGACCAGCGCGGCGAAGAACGGCAGCGCGGCCGGCGACGGCAACGCACCCGTCTCGGCCAGGACCAGGCGCAGTACCCAGCCCGCCTGCATGACGGTGATCCCCACGGCGTACCGCAGCGCGGTACGGCGGCCGGCCGCATCCTCGACCCCGGCCCGCACCCATTGGGCGACCAGCGCGATCCTCATGATCAGGTAACCGATCGTGACGGCGCGGAAGTCGGAGTGCACGGCCGCGGCCGGCACCCCGGCGGCCAGGACGAGCACGCCGCCCATCTGCACCATCGTCAGCAGCCGGTAGGGGACGTCGTCGGTGTCGTACGACGAGGCGAACCAGGTGAAGTTCATCCACGCCCACCAGATCGCGAAGAACACCTGCAGGAACAGCACCAGCCGGGCCAGGCCGTGACCGTCGGCGACGTCATGGGCCAGCTGGGCGGTGGCGGCGGCGACCGCCACCACGAAGGTGAGGTCGAACAGCAGCTCCAGCGGGCTTGAGGCGCGGTGGGGCTCGTCGATCGCCCGTGCGCTCATCCGCACCCGGATCGCTGGTGGCACGGTCTTGCTCCTGTCTGTCCATGGCAGTCCGTTCAGCCGGCAAGACAGCGCAGCATCCCGGTCTGTGACACCTCGGTGCCGGGATCAGCGACTTTATAAGACCTTTCATCGAAGCTGTCACAGGCCGGAGTGCTGTCTGGTCTTAGCTGGTGACCGGACGGCAATCGAGGCCCCGGCGTACAGGAAGGCTTCTCATGAAGATCGTGGTGATCGGCGGCACCGGCCTGATCGGGTCGAAGCTCGTGACGAGGCTCGGCGAGCACGGCCACGAGGCGGTGGCCGCGGCGCCCGGCACCGGCGTCAACACCCTCACCGGCGAAGGACTGGCCGAGGCCCTGACCGGCGCCTCCGTGGTGATCGACGTGTCCAACTCCCCGTCCTTCGAGGACCGCGCGGTGATGGAGTTCTTCGAGACCTCCACGGGCAACCTGCTCGCCGCCGAGGCGGCGGCGGGTGTCGGGCATCATGTCGCGCTGTCGGTCGTGGGAACCGAGCGGCACCCCGAGATCGGCTACTTCCGGGCGAAGATCGCTCAGGAGCGGCTGATCGAGAAGTCGTCGATCCCGTTCTCGCTCGTGCACGCGACGCAGTTCTTCGAGTTCGTCCGGAGCATCGCCGACACCGCCGCGGACGGTGACACGGTGCGGATCGCGTCGGTGCTCTTCCAGCCCATCGCGGGCGACGACGTCGCCCGGCAGGTCGGCAGGATCGCGGTGGGGACGCCGTTGAACGGCAGGGTCGAGATCGCCGGGCCGCAGCGGTTCCGGATGGACGAGTTCTTCCGCGACGCCCTGGCCGCCATGGGCGATCCGCGTGAGGTGGTCACCGACCCGCACGCGCGTTACTTCGGGGCCGAGCTGACCGAGCGGACCCTGGTGCCGGGCGACGGCGCCGTTCTCGGCGAGATCACGTACGCCGACTGGCTGGGCCGGACCCCGGCCGGCGGCTGACGCGTCAGATTCCTCAAGGAGGCACATCATGTCCGGCTCCGAGCCCACGTCCCGATCGACCGCGTGGCAGACGGCGCTCACCGTGCTGCAGGAGGCCGAGCCGCCGTTCATCCCGGCGGGAGCGCACGCGATGACCGTGGTCGTCGAGTTCCCGCCCGGTGACCCCGGCACGCCGCCGCACCGGCACTCCGGCCCGGCGTTCGGCTACGTGGTGGAAGGCGAGATGCTGCTGGAGATAGAAGGCCGGCCGGAGAGGGTCGTACGCGCCGGCGAGGCGTTCTGGGAGCCGGGTGGCGACGTCATCCACTACCAGGACGGCAACAACCGCGACGACGTCCCGCTCCGTTTCACCGTCACGATGCTGTGCGAGCCCGGCATGCCGATGCTCACCCTGGTCGGCGACGAAGAGCTCGCGCAGCGTCGCGAGCGCCGCGCCCCTGGCCCGTCCTGACCCGCGGCGACGCAGGCCGCGCCGCCGGTGGCGTCGAGACCGCCGGACGGGCACGTGAAAGGCTGGGCAGGTCCATCCGGCGGACAGGGGTGATCATCATGGGGGACACCGGACCGGCGAGGAACCACTCCGGTGAGCCGGGCGGCCTCGACCAGGCCGCAGGCGTCTTCGCCGGCGTGCGGCCGCGCCTGTTCGGGATCGCGTACCGGATGCTGAGCAGCTCCACCGAGGCCGAGGACCTGGTCCAGGAGGTCTGGCTGCGCTGGCAGACGTGCGACCGCGACACCGTGGCCGACCCGGCGGCGTTCCTGGCCACGGTGACCACGCGGCTGGCCATCAACGCTCTGCAGTCGGCCCGGGTCCGCCGCGAGACGTACATCGGCCCGTGGCTGCCCGAGCCGGTCGACACCAGCGCCGACCCGTACCTCGGCGCCGAGCGCGGTGAAGCCCTCGGCTTCGCGGTCCTGCTGCTGCTGGAGCGGCTCACGCCGACCGAACGGGCGGCGTACGTGCTGCGCGAGGCGTTCGACTACCCCTATCGGCAGATCGCCGACATCATCCAGGTCAGCGAGGTGGCAACCCGGCAGCTCGTCAGCAGGGCCCGCAAGCACCTGCTCTCCGGGCGCCGCGCGCCGGTGACCGGGGCCGAGCAGCGCAGGCTGCTCACCGCCTTCGTCGCCGCCGCCCGTTCCGGCGACCTCGCCACGCTGGAGGAGCTCCTCGCGGCGGACGCGATCAGCTACTCCGACGGCGGCGGCGCCGTCCGGGCCTCTCGCATCCCCGTCGTGGGCGGGCTTCGCGTGGCCAAGTACGTCAGAGCGTTCGCGGACCGCTTCTGGGCCGGGGTCGAGGTGGAGTGGGGCAGCGTGAACGGCCAGTCGGCCGCCGTGCTGAGCCGCGACGGCCAGGTGTTCACGGTGCTGACGGTCAACGCCTCCGGCGAGGGCATCGACCAGGTGCTGTGGATGATGAACCCCGCCAAGATCAGTACCCGCTGAGGCGGCCGGCCATGACCGACCCGGGCGCCGTCTCCCTGGTGGAGATGCTGGAGGAACGGCAGCACCTGCTGGACGTCGCGGGGCGGATGTCGGGCTCCGCCGCCATGGCCGACCGCGTCGTCCGCGAGACCTACCGCCGCTGGTACGCCCTCGGCGACGACGAACGCGCCGGCATAGCGGTGCCGCGTGCCTGGCTGACCCGGGTGGCGCAGGGCATCTGCCTGAGCTCGCTCGCCTCCGGCGTCCCGGAATCCCGCTCGGCGGCGCCGCCCGTGACCGGCGCCCCCGTTCGCCGGCCCGATCCTGTCGCCGGCCCGGCACCACGCGACCCCGCCATGGTGGAGAGCCACGACCGCGTCGTGCGCCGTTTCGCCGCGGCGTGCGGCGCGGGAGACGCAGGCGCGCTGAAGGCGGTGCTGGCCGCCGACGCGGTGGCGGTGAGCGATGGCGGCGGCCGGGTGCGCGCCGCCGCGCACCCGACCCACGGCGCGGCCGCGGTCGCCCGCTTCGTCACGGCCCTGCTGGCCGGCCGCCCGGGGCCCGCCGTGGCCGTCGAGTCCGTGAACGGCCGGACGGGTCTGGTGCTGCGCCGGGACGGCCGGGCGGTGGGGGCGGTCAGCGTGAGCGTCGACGGTACCGAGGTCACCGCCGTGTGGATCGTGCTGAACCCCGACAAGCTGCACAGCTGGCACCACCGGTGACCAGCGCGCGGCTGGGGTCGGGCGACATGCTCATGGAGCCCGACGGCGCCGCCGGGAGCCGATGCGCGGCAGCGGAGGCTACATCGTCGTCCCGCCTGAGACGTCCAGCCGGTGTCCGGTGATGTAGCGGCTGTCGTCGGAGGCCAGGAAGGCGACGGTGTCGGCCACGTCCTCGGGCGTGCCCAGCCGCCCGAGGGGCGTCTGCGACGACAGCCAGGCCAGGGCCTCGCCGACCAGGCGTCCTTGGTGCATGTCGGTGTCGATGACGCCGGGGGCCACGAGGTTGACCGTGATGCCGCGTGGCCCGAGCTGCTTGGCCAGGGCGGTGGTCAGGACGTCGAGCGCGGCCTTGGACATGGCGTAGTCGATCGCCCGGGGCATGGCCGCGCCCCGGGTCAGCATCGTGCCCACGGTGACGATCCGCCCGCCGTCGCGCAGCCGCGGCAGGGCGAGCTGGGTGATGAAGAACGGGGCCGCGGTGTTGACCGCGAACAGGCGCTGGAAGCCCTCCCGGGTGACACCGTCGATCTCGCTCTGGCCGCCGAGGACGCCCGCGTTGTTGACCAGGACGTCCAGCCCGTCGGCGTGGGCGTCGAAGCCGGCCCACAGGGCTTCGGCGTCGCCCGGCGCGCCCAGCTCGGCCTGGACGGCGAAGGCCCGTCCGCCGGCTGCTTCGACGGCGGCGACGGTGTCCTCGGCGGCCGCGTGGTTGCTGCCGTAGTGCACGGCGACGCGAGCGCCTTCGCGGGCCAGCCGGGTGGCGATCGCGCGGCCGATCCCCCGGCTCGCGCCGGTCACCAGCGCCGTCTTTCCGGTCAATCTCATCATGATCATGCCTTTCGGTGCCCGCCGGCGATCGTGAAAGGTCGCGGCGGACTGAACAGGGGTGCGCTGTTTCGCGTACTGCGTACTCGAAAATGACCATAGTCATTCAGGTACGATGTACGCAAATGAGGGAAGAGGTGCGCATGGCCGACCAGGAACCGATGAGCATCTGGACGCGGCCGGAGCGGCAGGAGCGTTCCGGACCGGGACGGCGCCCCGGCTACAGCCGCGAGCAGATCACCCGGACGGCCGTCCGGGTCGCCGACGCGGAAGGGCTGGAAGCCGCCACGATGCGGCGGATCTCGTGTACGCCGTCGCCGCGCTCATCCCGACGCTCCGCTCCCGCTGAACAGGAAGTCACGGGTACAGCTCCCGCCATCAGTCCCTGGCCCGGCCTCCTGATGCGGTGGGCAAGGGTGGGTAGTCGTCGACGGTCATGGCGTTGTGGAGACGTGCGCTCCTGGTGGTGAGGCGGAGGAGGGCGCGGCTGGGCCCCGCCGGCAGGGCGGAGATCAGGCGGGCGCCCTGGGCCAGTCCCTGCACGCCGAGGCGGGACCTGGGGATCAGGGTCTTCGCCGCGCTCAGCGCGGCGGCGCGGCTGCCGCGCACGTACTCCGCCATCGCGCGCCCGTAGGCGGGGAAGGCCCGCTCGTGGTCACCGCCCGCCCGCGCCAGCTCCCCCGCCAGGACGTACGCCCCGACGACCGCCAGGCTGGTGCTGCCGCCCACGGCCGGGCCGGGGCAGTATCCCGCGTCGCCGACGAGCGTCACCCGCCCCCGCGACCAGGTGTCCATGCGCAGCTGGGTGATCGAGTCGAAGTAGAACGCCGGGGTGCGGTCGAGCTCGTCCAGCCAGCGGTCCACCTCAGGGTGCATGCCGCCGAACGCACCGCGCAGCAGCTCTTTCTGCCGGGGCACGTCGCGGTGGTGGTGGCCGAGCTCGCGCTCGCTCCGGAACAGGAACAACGCCCGCGCGTCGCCGAGGTGCCGCGCGCCGTACATGCCGGCGGTGCGGCCGACGCCGACGTGCATGAGGAGCTCGCCGTCGAGGCCGGAGGCGTTGGGCAGGGTCAGCACCCCGAGGTAGGCCCCGACGAAGGCGCTGAAGCGGGACTCCTCGCCGAAGACGAGGCGGCGCACGTTGGAGTGCAGCCCGTCCGCGCCGACGACGAGGTCGAAACGGCGCGGCGCGCAGTTCTCGAACCGCACCTCGCCATCGGGAGAGATCGCGGTGATCGAGTCGCCGAAGACGTACTCGACGTCGTCGCGCGCGGCGTCGTAGAAGATCTCGCTCAGGTCGTCGCGCATGATCTCGACGTGCCGGTCGGAGGTGGCGCTGAAGATCTTGGAGAGGTCCACCCGGACGGGACGCCGAGCGCCCTCCCGGTGGACGGTCATCCGGTTCGCTCCGGTGGCCCGCTCCTCCACGCGCGGGAGCACCCCCATCTTCTCCGAGATGTTCATCGCGGGCCGGAACAGGTCGACCGCGTGGCCGCCGGTCCTGCGCAGAGCCGGCGCGCGCTCGACGACGGTGACGGAGAAGCCGTACCTGGTGAGCCAGTACGCCAGCACCGGACCGGCGACGCTGGCGCCGGAGATGAGAATCCGCATGGCATCCCTCCTTGTCGTTCAGTCCGCCCGTACGGCGTGGCGCACGCCGCCGTTCACGTACGGACCGCCGTCGGAAACAGTCGTGAGCCCACTGTCGCCGCCGGTACCCGCCGGTGGATTGGACGAATGTTCCCTCCACCCGCTCGTTCGGCGATCCGGTCGAGGGCGTACTGGAACGCGGAACTCGTGCGCGGGGACCTGGGCGAGACCGTTCAGCGGCTCAAGCGGGAGCCGGGCAAGGGGCTGGGCGGTAGCCATCGGGCTGTTCAAGCGACCTACCACTAGCATGAGACGGTGCGGACGTTCATGCACGGTACGGCTGTGTGGGGCGTCGCGTGCCCGCGGCGGCCCAGCCGGGTCGCCGGGGTCACCATGGCCGGGTTCCGTGTCCACGACCTGGACGCGCTCCGGATGGTCCCGCACCCGGCCGTGACGCTGCTTCTGGACTTCGGCGCCGGTTCGCCCGTCGTGGACGATGCCACCGGGCGGCAGCAGCGGGGAAGCATCGTCGCCGGGCCCGGGATCGGATCCGGCGGCGCGGTCTGGGCGCGCGGCGAGAACGTCGAGTGCTTGCAGGTGCGCCTGTCCCCGGTGATCGCCCGCGCGGTCCTGGGCGCCTCCCCCGCCGACCTCGACGGCGCTCTCGTGTCCCTGGGCGACCTGTGGGGCCGGGAGGCGTCACGGATCCGCGAGCGGCTGGGCGATGTCTCGTCGTGGCAGGATCGCTTCGCGTTGACGGACGCGCTGCTCGCCCGCCGGTACGCGGCGGGGCCGCCGGTGGACCCGGAGGTGGCCTGGGCCTGGAACCGGATCGTCGGCAGCCGTGGCCTGGCCCGGGTCGACGGACTCGCGGCCGAGATCGGCTGGAGCCGCAAGCGGCTGTGGTCCCGGTTCCGCTCGCAGCTCGGCCTGCCGCCCAAGCGCGCGGTGAAGCTGGTCCGCTTCGACCATGCCGCCCACCGCCTGGTCGCGGGTGAAGGCGCGGCCCGGGTCGCGGCCGACTCCGGCTACGCCGATCAGTCCCACCTGCATCGCGACGTCATGGCGTTCACCGGGGCGACCCCCGCGACGGTGGCCGGCGAGCCGTTTCTCGCCGTTGACGACATCGCATGGCCCAGCCGCGGAGCACCCGCCGAGCCTCACGTCTCCGGGGATCTGTCCGGCTCGGTCACCGGCCGGAGGTGAGACGGCCACCGCCGTGAACGTCGCCGCGGCCACCTGCGCGGGCCAGGTCCGGGGTGGAGCGGCGCGGCGGGCTCAGCCGTTGACGAAGGTGAGGCTCGTCGCGTCGTAGCGGGTGCCCGCGACCTGCTCGGGCGGGGCGGCGGCCTCGATGGCGGCGAGGTCCCCGGCCGACAACTCGATGTCCAGGGCCGCGAGGTTCTCCTCCAGGTACCGCTGCCGCCGGGTGCCGGGGATCGGCACCACGTCGTCGCCCCGGTGCTGCACCCACGCCAGGGCGAGCTGGCCGGCGGTGACTCCCTTCGGCGCGGCCAGCTCGTTCAGCTTCGCGACGATCGCCAGGTTGCGTTCGAGGTTGCCGTCGGCGAACCGCGGCTGGCTGCGCCGCACGTCGGTCTCCGCCAGCCCCTCGACCGAGCTGTACCGGCCGGTCAGGAAGCCGCGTCCGAGTGGCGAGAACGGGACCAGGCCGATGCCGAGCTCGCGGCAGACCGGGACGATCTCCGCCTCCAGGTCGCGCGTCCACAGCGACCACTCGCTCTGCAGCGCGGCGATCGGGTGCACCGCGTGCGCCCGCCGGATGGTGCTCGCGCCGGCCTCGGACAGCCCGAGGTGGCGGACCTTCCCGGCCGCTACCAGCTCCGCCATGGTCCCGACGGTCTCCTCGATCGGCACCTCCGGGTCGACCCGGTGCTGGTAGTAGAGGTCGATGTGGTCGACCCCGAGCCGGCGCAGCGACGCCTCGCACGCCTGCCGCACGTAGGCGGCGTCGCCGCGGATCCGGGTGGGCTCGCCCAGGCGGTTGGCGAAGCCGAACTTCGTGGCCAGCACCACCTCGTCCCGGCGCCCCGCGATGGCCCGTCCGATCAGCTGCTCGTTGTGGCCGACGCCGTAGAAGTCGGAGGTGTCCAGGAAGGTCACCCCGAGGTCGAGGGCGTGGCGCAGCGTCGCGATCGACTGCGCGTCGTCCGCGGCGCCGTAGCCGTGACTCATGCCCATGCATCCCAGGCCCTGCGCGGGGACCGCCAGTTCGCCCAGGTGCCGGGTGGGGACGTCGATCATGTTGCTGCCTCCAGGGCTCGGAACCGTGTGCCCATGACGCTAGGGGTTGGAGCGCGCTCGAAGGCAAACGCCCGCTCGCTTCTGTACCTATTAGTATGTACGATGGCGATCGTGGACACGAGAGAACGGCTCATCGAGAGCACCCGCGAACTGCTGTGGGAGCGCGGCTACGTGGGCGCCTCCCCAGGCCGTCCAGCAGCGGTCCGGAGCCGGCCAGGGCAGCATGTACCACTACTTCCGCGACAAGCCCGACCTTGCGCTGGCCGCGATCAGTCGCAGCGCCGAGGAGTTGCGCACCCGGGCCGAGACGGTGCTCGACGGCCCGGGGACACCGCCACCGCGCTCGCGGCGGTCCTGCAGGGCGGCTACCCCGTGGCCCGCGCCGCGGGCGACGCCGAGGTGTACGCGCAGGCCATCGACGGCGCGCTCGGCCTGCTCGCCGGGCACGCCCGCCACTGACCACACCACTGGAGAGGACGAACATGCCCTTCGTACGCATTGACGCGATCCGGGCCGACGACAAGCGACTGGAGGCCCTGGGCCGGGCCGTGCACGACGCCCTGGTCGAGGCCATCGGCATCCCCGCGGACGACCTGTTCCAGGTACTGACCGGCCACGACGGCACGCGGAGCATGATCCGCTACGGCGCCGAGTACCTCGGCGTACACCGGGACGACGACGTCGTGTTCGTCGCCGTCACCATGCGCTCCGGCCGCACCGCGGAGCAGAAGCAGGCCCTCTACCGCAGGATCGCCGAGCTGGCCGAGGAATACGCGGGCACCGAGCCGCGGAACGTCCTGGTCAAGATCACCGAGAACGAGTCGATCGACTGGTCCTTCGGCGACGGCGTGGCCCAGTACGCGCGGGCCGATCTCCGCGGTGGCGGCATCTCGTAGAGAGGCGGGGCAGAATCCAGCCCATGGATGTCACGCTGCGAAAGACGATCGCCGAGCTGAACGAGGCCGCCGCCCGGCACGACGCCACCCGGCAGGACCGGCTGGAGCGGTGGCGGGTGCTGGAGCCCGACGCCGGGGAGTTCCTGTGGTTCCTGGCCCAGAGCACCGGGGCCAGGATCATCGTGGAGGTCGGCACGTCGCGCGGCGTGTCGACGTTGTGGCTGGCCGACGCCGCCCGAGCGGTCGGCGGGCACGTCCTCAGTCTCGACACCGACGCCGACGCCCAGGGGCACGCCCGCCGCACGGTGACCGACGCGGGGCTGGCCGACCACGTCGACTTCCGTGTCGAGGACGGCGGCACCGCGCTCGCCCGCATGCCGGACGGCGCGGTGGACCTGCTCTTCCTCGACGCCGAACGCACCGAGTACGCCTCCTGGTGGCCGCACCCCTACCGGGTGCTGCGCCAGGGCGGCGTGCTCGTGGCCGACAACGCCCTGTCCCACCCCGAGGAGATCGCCCCGCTGCACGACCTCCTCCTGCGGCAGCCGCACGTGACCGTCACCACGATCAACGTCGGCAAGGGCGAGCTGGTCGCGCTCCGACGCTGACCGGGTGCGGGTCAGTCCGTCCCGGACTCCATCGCGGCGTGGTCGAGCAGCTCGTCGTCCTCGGGGACCTCCCCGCGGGAGGCGATCGCCTCGGCCCCGCCCTCGGGCATCGCGCCGATCAGCCCGGTCGTGGCCGCCGGCGGGGTGCCGATCAGCGTCGTCTGCGGGCTGCCGACCATGCCGAGCCTGGCGTACTGCTCCAGCTTGGCGCGCGAGTCGGCGATGTCGAGGTTGCGCATGGTGAGCTGGCCGATGCGGTCGACCGGCCCGAAGGCGGAGTCCTCGGTCCGCTCCATGGACAGCTTGTCCGGGTGGTAGCTGAACGCCGGGCCGGAGGTGTCCAGGACGGAGTAGTCCTCGCCGCGGCGCAGCCGCAGCGTCACCTCGCCGGTGATCGCCGTCCCGACCCAGCGCTGCAGTGACTCGCGCACCATCAGCGCCTGCGGGTCCAGCCAGCGGCCCTCGTACATCAGCCGGCCCAGCCGCCGGCCCTCGATGTGGTAGCTGGCGAGGGTGTCCTCATTGTGGATCGCGTTGACCAGCCGCTCGTACGCCGCGTGCAGCAGGGCCATGCCCGGCGCCTCGTAGATGCCGCGGCTCTTGGCCTCGATGATCCGGTTCTCGATCTGGTCGGACATGCCCATGCCGTGCCGGCCGCCGATGGCGTTGGCCTCCAGCACCAGGTCGACGGCGGAGGAGAACTCCTTGCCGTTGATCGTCACCGGCCGGCCCTGCTCGAAGCCGATCGTCACGTCCTCGGCGGCGATCTCGACCTCGGGGTCCCAGAACCGCACGCCCATGATCGGCTCGACGATCTCGATGCCCGCGTCGAGGTGCTCGAGCGCCTTGGCCTCGTGGGTCGCGCCCCAGATGTTGGCGTCGGTGGAGTAGGCCTTCTCCGTGCTGTCCCGGTACGGCAGGGCGCGGGCGAGCAGCCACTCGGACATCTCCTTGCGGCCGCCCAGCTCGCTGACGAAGTCGGCGTCCAGCCACGGCTTGTAGATCCGCAGGGAGGGGTTGGCGAGCAGGCCGTAACGGTAGAACCGCTCGATGTCGTTGCCCTTGAAGGTGGAGCCGTCGCCCCAGATCAACACGTCGTCCTCGAGCATCGCGCGTACCAGCAGGGTGCCGGTGACGGCCCGCCCGAGCGGGGTGGTGTTGAAGTAGGTGCGGCCGCCGGAGCGGATGTGGAAGGCCCCGCAGGCCAGCGCCGCGAGCCCCTCTTCGACGAGGGCCGCGCGGCAGTCGACCAGCCGGGCGATCTCGGCCCCGTAGGCGGTGGCGCGACCGGGCACCGAGGCGATGTCGGGCTCGTCGTACTGGCCGATGTCGGCGGTGTAGGTGCAGGGCACTGCACCGTTCTCGCGCATCCACGCGACCGCTACCGACGTGTCGAGGCCGCCGGAGAAGGCGATGCCGACACGTTCACCGACAGGCAGGGAGGTGAGTACCTTGGACACGAGCAGAAGTATATACACACCAATGCATGGCCATGCAAAGCAGCGCTCGCCGGATCACGGCATGGCGGCCGCCACCGCGACGGTGATCGTGCGGGGATTGGCCGGTACGGCGACGCCCTCCACCAGGACGGTCGGCGTTCCGCTCACCCCGCGCCGGATGGCCTCGGCCGTCACGTACGCGGTCCAGTCCAGGTAGGCGCCCGAGTGCACGCACGCGCCGAACGACTGGATGTCGAGCCCCACCGTGCCGCCGAGCTCGACCAGCTCGTCGTCGGTGAGCCCCGGACCTCCCTCGGGAGGCTGGTGGGCGAAGAGCGCGGCGGCGTACGGCACGAACCTGCCGCCGTCGGAGGCGCAGCCGGAGGAGGCGGACGCGCGGGAGGAGTAGCGGTTGGTGGACAATCCGTCCAGGAACCCCATCGGGTGGTAGACCAGCCTGATCGCGTGGTCGGCCACCAGGTCGCTGAGGACCGGCCCCGACGCCTGCTCGAACATCCGGCAGAACGGGCACAGGAAGTCGATGTAGGCGTCCACCCTGACCGGGCCGTCGCCGACGACGATCCCGTCCCCGCTCTCGGAGACCCCGGCCGGCACATGGTTGGGCGCCCTGGTCACGTGCGCTGGTGTGCTCATGCGTTTCGCGTTTCCCTTCTGGCCTCTTTCTGGCCTCTTTCTGGAACGTTGAGGTGGAGCCTTCGTACCCCCCGCCCTCGAAGGCTCCGCCAAGAACGGCCAAAAAGGCAGCGACGAACCGGCTATGTACGGCGTGCCGGAAGAAGCCGGTCGCCGGACCACGACGGTCGCCGCCCCATGAGAAGATCAACATCATGACTGGTCTCCCCGACCTGGGCCGCCGCGATCTTGAAGAGCTCCGGACGACGACCGACCCCGTGGCCGGGGCTCCCAGCATCGGGCAGATCGCCGGATTACGGCCGCGCCGCCGGCCCGGTGACGGCGGCGAGGTGAGCCATGCCGACGTCGCCCTGCTGGACACGCTGGACCCGTCCGACCGGCGTACCGTGGCGGGCTGGCTGGAGGCCGGGTCCTCCCCCGGCACGCGCCGCGTCCGCCTGCGGGAGATGGCCTCGTTCCTGCGCTGGCTGCGCGTCGCCGAGCCGGACGCCGACCTGCTCGCCGTCACCGGGCCGCAGGTGGACCGTTACTGCGACGCGGCGCTCGACGGCCGCCTGCCCGGAGGCGAGGCCGGGCCGGGCAGGTCCCTGGCGGACGCGACGGTGGCCAGGAAACGCGCCGTCCTGACGTCCTTCTACGTCTTCGCCTGGCGATGCGGCGCGACGCGGGCCGGCGGCCCCCCGGGAGCCAGGACGGCCGAGGGCCGGGGCGGGGACGGGGCGGCGGCGCTCACCCGTGACGAGCGGCGGCTGCTGCGCCGTGGGATCGAGCGGCTGGCCGGCGAGGGCCGCGCGGCCGAGGCGGCCGCGGTGGCCCTGCTGGACGCGACGGGCGCGCCCGTGGAGGCGCTGGCCGGGGTGACCGCGCAGGACCTTCGCACCGTGGCCGGCGTCGAGGGGGGCGACGGGGGCGAGCGGGCGGCGGTCGTCGTGGTGCGCGCCGGACGCGACGACCTCGCCGCCTTCCCGCTGCCTCCGCTGGCGTGCCGGCTGCTGCGCGAGCTGTACCCGGGACGGTCCGGAGCGGGGCCGCTGCTTCGCCGGGACGACGACGAACCCGTCGACTCCGCCTGGCTCAGCGCCGCCCTCACCAGCGCCGCCCTCGCCGGCGGCATCCCGCGGCGGCGCGCGGCGGCGCTGCATCCGCGCATGATGCTCGCCGCCCCGGCCGGTTCGTGGCGCTCGGCAGTGTGAGCCACCCCACTCGGCAACAGTGACACAACGGTGTCGCGGCACGGGCACACGATGGGCGCATGAACGTAGCGACCCTGCACCTGATCGGCCTCGACCCGGACGAGCTGGCCGAGACCCGAGCCGTCAACGACCACATGGAGAAGCTGCTCGACTCCCTCGTGCCGCTGCACGTCCAGGACGACCCCGTGGCGGCTCGTGAGTTCCAGCGCGCGGGCGGCGGCGGATTCCCCACCCTGGCGCCGGTTCCCGAGGCGAGCTGGCGCACCGTGACCACGTCCGGCGGCGGCCGGCTCCGGCTCCGGGCCTTTCTCCCGCCGGACGGGCGGGCGCCGGAGGGGGTGTTCCTGCACTTCCACGGCGGCGGCGGAGTGTTCGGCTCGGCAGACGGGCAGGACCCGCGCCTGCGCGACCTGGCCGCCGGCTGCGGCGTCGCAGTGCTCAGCGTCGAGTACCGGCTCGCGCCCGAGCACCCCTACCCTGCCGGGAACGACGACGCCGAGCAGGCGGCGCTCTGGCTGCTGGCCAACGCCGCCTCCGAGTTCGGCACGGAGCGGCTGCTCATCGGCGGCGAGTCCGCCGGGGCGCGGCTGGCCGTCACCACGCTCCTGCGGCTGCGTGACCGGCATGCCGTGGCGCCCGCCGAGGCGTTCCTGGCCGCGCAGCTCTCCTTCGGCGGCTACGACCTGGGCCACGGCACACCCAGCAGCCGCGCATCGGGCGACCGGAACCGGCTGATCAACAGGCCGACCCTGGAATGGTTCCGGAGCAAGTATCTTCCGGGACTGTCGCCCGACGAACGCCTTGGTCCCGACATCTCCCCTCTCTACGCTGACCTGCGCGGTCTGCCTCTCGCGCGGTTCACCGTGGGAACAGCCGATCCCGTGCTCGACGACACCCTGTTCATGGCGGCCCGCTGGTCCGCGGCCGGCAACGCGGCCGAGCTGGTGGTGGCCGAGGAGGGCTGGCACGGGTTCACGCTGCACCCCACGGCGCTGGCCCGGCGGGAGCTGGCCGCCCAGGAGGAGTTCGTCCGCCGGTGCCTGGCCTAGCCTGATGACGCGATGAACCGTACCGAACGCCTCTACGCCCTGGTCGACGAGCTGCGGGCCGCCGCGCCCCGGCCGCGTACCGTGGAGTGGCTGGCCGGCCGGTACGGCGTGTCGCGGCGTACCGTGCAGCGCGACCTGCAGGCGCTGATGGAGGCGGGGGTGCCGGTGCGCGTGGAGGCGGGCCGGCACGGGGGCTGGGTCATCGACCGTGACACCGCGCTGCCGCCCATCAACCTCCCCGCGGCGGAGGCGCTGGCGGTGGCGGCGGCGCTGGCCGGGGCCGAGCAAACGACCCCGTTCTCGGCGGCCGGCCCGACCGCGATGCGCAAGCTGGCCGCCGCGCTGAGCGAGTCCGCCGCGGAGGAGGTGCGCGCCCTGACCGAGCGCATCCACGTGCTGCCCGCCCGCACCACGCCCGGCGTCCTGCCGATCGTCGAGCGGGCGGTGGCGCTGCAACGCGTCGTGTGGATCCGGTACGCCGACGCGGCGGGGCAGGAGAGCGAGCGCGAGGTCGAGCCGGGCGGGCTGCTGACCGCCTCGGGGTCCTGGTACCTGATCGGCTGGTGCCGCAGCCGCCGGGCGGGCCGCGGGTTCCGCCTGGACCGTGTCCTGGCCGCCGAGCTGCGCGACGAGCCCTGCCCGGCCCGTACGGTGCCGCTGCTGGACCGAGCCCTGGCCGAGCGGGTCCGCCGGGCGGAGACCCTGCGGTCCCTCAGCCTGGACCGGCGACCGGCCGACACCGCTGGACCGCCTCGTGCCGCCGCGCGTCCAGGACGATCCCGTGGCGGCTCGTGAGTTCCGTCGCACCCGACGTCCCGGGTGAGCCATGGGGGCTGCGCGAGCAAAGTGATCGGTTGGCGGTCACGTGGTAACGGTTCGATCGCTCGGGCACGCCGTCGGCCAGGCCATCGTTCCCGATGGCATTCACCCAGTTCAGCGCGCGCCTCTCCCCTTGATCGGAGGCGGGGTTGCGAGCCCAACGTCCAGGAACTGGGGGTCGGGACTTATTTGTGAGAGTCTGGCACGCTGGGTGGAGCTGCTGCCGACAGGGAGCGGATCACCTGGGCGAGTTGTTCGGCGTAGTGCTCGACCAGTTCGGGGGAAACTGTGTCGGTGCCGAACAGGCCGCGGGCCAGGTGTGGGTAGACCGCGAGGGCGTTGCCGGCGCTTAGGCCGATGAGGATCAGCGCGGCCGGGTCGAAGCGATCGTCGATCTCACCGGCGCGCTGCCGCTCGCGGAGCACTCGCACCTCGTGCTGGAGCTGGGCGTTGCGTTCCCGCGCCTCCTCATCGTCCTCGCCGGTGTCGTAGAGGCCGTCCCAGGCGAGCAGGCGCCCGCCGAGGCGGGAGTCGACGCTCGCCCGCACGCCGTGCTTGATCTGCTCGGCGAAGTCCAGATCGTCAGGGATCGTCTCGGCCTCGTGGGCCCGCCAGCGGCGGCCGATCTCCTGGTACAGACCCCGCTTGCTGTTGAAGTAGTAGGAGATGAGCTGCTGGTTCACACCAGCGCGTTCAGCGATGTCGGTGACCCGGGCACGGTCGAAGCCCTTGGCGGAGAACACCTCCACGGCAGCATCGAGGATGCGCGCCTTGGTGCGCTCAGCGTCGCGCTGCCGCTCGTGTGGGGCGGGCGATCGCCTGGTCCGCTGCCGCCCGGCCGGTTCCTGGTCCTGGGGCGTGTGCTGTGTGGACATGAACATGATTCTGTCATAGGTGCGCGCGAGTTAATCAATCACAGATTTGACTATTTTACGCGAGAGATTGATACTGCTCCGCGGGCCGCTGATCCGACCGTGTGCCCTCAATGCCGGATGGCTTCGACGCTGCCGCCCGAGAGCGGGCGGCGTCTTCAAAGGAAGTGGCCATGTCCCGTACGAGTGACCGAGGGACCGGGTCCGCGGCCGTAGCGCCGGCGGCGTATCCGAAGCGGTGGGCCGCCGCGATCGTCATGATGACCGCGGCGCTGCTGGATCTGATCGACGCCTCGATAGTGAACACCGCCCTGCCGTCCATCGGCCGTAGCCTGCACGGCTCACCGGCGGAGCTGGAGTGGACGGTATCCGCCTACATGCTCGGGTTCGCCGCGACGCTGATCATCGCGGGGCATCTAGGTGACCGGTTCGGCCGCAAGAGGCTGTTCCTGACCGGCGTGGCCTGCTTCGCCCTGGCGTCCGTGGGCAGCGCCATCGCCTCCGACCCAGGCCAGCTGATCACCGCCCGTGCGGTGCAGGGAGTGGCCGCCGCGGCCCTGCTGCCGCAGGTGCTCGGTTCGCTGCGCACCATGTTCGACGGCGCGGAGCGCGGCAAGGTCTTCGCCATGTTCGGGGTCACGGCGGGCGTCGCGAACGCCGCGGGCGTGCTGCTCGGCGGGGTACTGACCGACTGGGACCTGTTCGGCTGGGGCTGGCGCACCATCTTCGTCGTGAATATTCCCATCGCCGCCGGGGCCCTGCTGCTGGGCGCGAAGTGGATCCCCACCTCACGGGAGCGCGCCGGCGGACGCATCGATGTGGCCGGCAACCTGATCCTCGCGCTGTGCCTGGTGGCGATCGTGCTGGCGCTGGTGGAGGGCCGCTCGAACGGCTGGCCACCATGGGGCTGGATCTGCCTGGCCGGCGGTGTCCTGGCCCTTGCCGCCCTGGTGGGCTACGAGTCCCGGCGCGGGATCGAGCACCCGCTGCTACCCGCCGCGCTCTTCAAGCGGCCGGCTTTCGGCTCGGGTCTGCTGATCCAGCTGCTGTTCGGAGCAGGCATGTCCGGCTTCTTCCTGGTCTTCACCATCTGGCTGCAGACCGGCCAGGGCTACACACCCAGCCAGGCCGGCGGGCTGATGATCGCCATGAGCGCCGGCTCCTTCATCTCCGCGCCCGTCGTCGTCACCTTGGTCGCCAAGATCGGCCGCAACGTCCTGGTCATCGGGAACCTGCTGATGGCCGGCGGGCTGTTCTGGGTCTGGTGCGCCCTGACCGACGCGGCCCCCCGGCACACCGGGGCCTGGCCGCTGGTGCCCGGCCTGCTCGTCGCCGGCATCGGCCTCGGCTTCGTGGTCGTGCCGCTGGTCGACATCGTCCTCACCGCAGTACCCGAGCACCTCGCGGGCGGCGCCTCCGGCATCTTCTCCACCGCCCAGCAGTTCGGCGGCGCCCTGGGCGTCGCCATCATCGGTGATCTCTTCTTCACCCACGCGAGCCGGGGCCTGACCGATGCCATCACCCACGCGGCCCCCTGGGCGATCGGCACCTTCCTCATCTGTGCCGTGCTCTGCCTGGGCCTGCCCGGCAAGAACCTCACCCGCCCCCTCGCCGACAGCTCCAGCGCCCTCGACGCCGCCTGACCCCCGCCCGATACCGATCCTGCGCATCGGGCCGTTCCACCCTCACTGTCAAGGAGATCCGTCATGGCCCACCTCGCCTTCATGAGCCTCGCCGAGTCCGGTCACCTCAACCCCCTCCTGCCGATCGCCCGGGAACTAGTAGAGCGTGGCCACCGCGTCACCTTTCCCGCCGATGAGTCGATGGCCGAACGCATCGGCCCGACCGGAGCCGAGAGCATCTCCTATGAGCCCCGCCCGGCCGAGACCATCGTGATCGACGGCATGGACGCCGCCGCACGCGCCACCCTCGCAGTGCTCCAGCAACTGGAGCACGTTCTGCCGCAGATCGAGGCCGGATACGCCGACGACCGGCCGGATCTGATCGTCAACGACTGGCTCGCCTGGGCCGGCCCGATGCTCGCCGCCAAGTGGCGTCTCCCCAGAATCCAGTCCTGGTCCGCCCACGCCGCCAGCGAGGGCTACGACTTCGGGAAGTTCATCGTCGGCATGTTCGCCGCCAGCCCCGTCAAGGCCGAGTTCGACACCCTGTTCGCCGCCATCCTCAGCCGGCACGGCATCCCCCCTCTCCACCTGCATGATTTCTACAAGCCCGCCGAGTTCAACCTCGTCTACCAGCCCAAGTCCTTCCACGTGCACAACGAGACCTTCGATGACCGCTATGCGTTCGTCGGCCCCACCCGGCTGCCCACCGCGCAGGACTGGACGCCCCCGGGACGTCCGCTGGTCCTTGTCTCGCTCGGCACGATCATCAGCCGCCCGGACTTCTTCCACACCTGCATCCAAGCGTTCGCCGACGAGCCCTACCACGTCGTGATGTCCGTGGGCCGCGGCATCAGCCCCGCCGATCTCGGGCCACTGCCCGCAAACATCGAGGCCCACCAGCACGTCCCCCAGCCCGCCGTGCTCGCACACGCCGATGCCTTCGTCACCCACGCCGGCATGAACTCCACGATGGAGGCCCTGGCAGCGGCCGTGCCGATGGTGGCCATCCCACACACCCCCGAAGAGCAGACCACCGCCGACCGCATCGCCGCCCTCGGCCTCGGCTCAACCCTCGCTCCCGCCGACGCCACCGCCGAACGCCTGCGCGAAGCCGTCCGCGGCCTGCTCGACCAGCCCGCCACTCGGCAGCGGCTCCGCGCCATGCAGGACGACGTGCGCGCGGCGGGCGGCGCGCTCCGCGCCGCCGATGCGATCGAGGCCCGCCTGCCCAGGTGAGGTCGCGGCCGGGACACACGCCCAACCCCCTGCCGCAGTGAATACCGGATTTACTGCGGCAGCGGCCCGCGCCGTGCCCTCCTGAGCTGGATCACCCACACCGATGATCATCATCGAGGTGTACGCGACGGCGCTACGGCTGGGCACCGCCGAGGCCCATCAGATGCTGCGCTGGATCGTGAGTGGTTTCGCGCCGCGTGCGCAGAACCCACCGCAGCCGCGCAACTGCGCGCGCACGTCCACGGCACCCGCGAGATCCTGGGCCGGGTCGCCCCGATCATGCCGCTGATCGCTGCTGCCGCGGCCACCGACCCTGAGATCGCCGCGCAATGGCCGGACGGCCCCGGCCCGCGTTACACCGTGCAGTACGCAGCGGCCGAGGCCCTGGCCGGCAAGCCCGACGCCCGCCCCGGCCTCTCCGTCGAGATGGCGGCGGACCTGCTGTTCGGCCTGCTCAGCCCACAGCTCTACCTGATCTTCGTCCGCGACCGCGACTGGTCACCGGACACGTGGGAGGAGTGGGCCCGCACCGCCTTGACCTCCCAGCTCTGCGCCGATCCCGGCCGAGCGGGCGGACGTCACGGTCGACCTCCAGCCCGCAATACTGGTGACCAACCTCCTGGACGACCTCCTGCGGGTCGGGTCGGACAACCTGGCCGACACCCATACCGGGCCCTACGCCGCGTCCGCGATCCCCAACTGCTCCACCAGATAGTCGATCACCTCGCTTGGCACCCCGTCGAGCGGATCCGCCAGAACCAGCCGATGTAGCGCACGCTGGTCAGCTGGACGGCATAGCCGAGCCGGTGGTGCGGACCCCTTTTCTTCCTGATCAGAGACTTGTCCGCGTTGTCCAGGAAGAACAGCCGTTTCGTTCCTCCACACTCCGAGGGCCGATTCCCCGCCCTGGGGCCGGTTCCCGAGGCGAGTCGGCGCACTGTGACCACGTCCGGCAGTGCCGAGTACGCGGGGGTACTCCGCGACGCGCCGTACCGCCGCTGAGCGCCGGCGCGGCGACAGGGCGACGCCAAGCGGGAGGGGGCCGCACCACGACGGTGCGGCCCCCTCCCGCCGCATCAGCAGTTCTTGTAGTCGGCGCGGGCGCTGTTGTACGAGCACGAGTGGACGAGCTGACCTCGGGCGTTGCGGAGGTAGCCGGTGTCCGTGCTCTGGTTCCAGATGTAGGCGTAGGTGCCGCCGCTCCTGCCCCAGTACAGGGTGGTGGAGGTGTCGCGGCCCTTACCGGTGCGCAGGGTCACCGCCTTCCCGGCCCCGAGCGTGAACGTGCCGAAGGTGTAGACGTGGTCCGCTCGGCTCGTCTTGTCGCGGACGGTCCAGCCGCTGAGGTTCACCGCGCTCCGACCGGCGTTCTTGATCTGCACGTACTCGCCGTTGAGGTTGCTGTTCGCGCCGGAGTCCGGCGAGCCGGGCGAGTCGTACCAGATCCGGGAGATCTTCACCGTGGGGGCGGCGGCCTGAGCGGGAGCCGCCGGCGTGAGAGCAGCGGCGGTGGCCACCATGGCGGCGACTGAAGCGGCAAGGCGCACTTGTGGTCCTTCTGGGAGTGGGGTGTGTGGGCCGTGTGTATGACGCCCCATGAGGGGCCGGCGTTCACACCTTCTTGGCGGGTCGGGGATTTCGCCGACGAGGTGGCGCCGCCCTGCCTGCACATCCCCGTGACGTCTGCCGTCAGTGACAGAGGAGGGTGAGGGGACCGGAGTAGGTGACCAACCCGGCTCTGGCCAGAATGGCGTTCTGCACTGCGGTGATGTCGGAGTATCCGCAGAGGATCTTCGGGTTGGCGCGGATCAGCTCCCAGTCCAGGAACGGCAGCAGCTCGTTGCTGTTGTACCCGCCGATGACCGTCAGGACGGCCGCCAGGGACGGGTCCGAAGGCCTCGTGCAGGTCGGTGACCCGGGAGGCGACGCTGGAGGAGCCGAACGCGTCGCGCTCATCGACGTGGCGGCCGTAGAGGGCTCGCGGGTTTTGGACCCGGGGCGATGGCGCAAGGGGATCGCGCCGCGGGCGTCCGGCCCGACCATCGTCAACTGGCGTTCCTGGGCGTCGAAGCGCTGGTCCCACAGCCCCGGTTGGGACAGCCGGCCAAGTACGGCATGCGTGGTCCTCTCCATGAGGTGCGGCGTGTCGCGGCCGCTGCACAATCCGCGCGACCCCTCCACCGGCCGCCGGGTGCTGCACCAGAAGAACATCGCCGCCGAGCTGGGCATGAGCGTCCCCGTGGGTGCGAGGGGAACGGGGTTTGTGACGAATCTTGTGAGCCATCGCCGCAGGTCAGAGGCACACCAGCACGGTTCTGCCAGGGGTGAACTCTGCCAGCGGTGAACACCGGCCCGACAAAAGTGGACGGTCACTACAGTCCAGTCTCATGACGACGATTACTACGCGCACGGTTGAGTACCCGGCCGACGGCCTGACGATGATCGGGCACCTCGCGCTCCCGGCCGGTGTCGACCGCCGGCCCGCGGTCCTGGTCGGGCCCGAGGGGCCGGGGCTCAGCGACGTCGAGCGCCGCCGAGCCGATGCGCTCGCCGAGCTGGGATACGTGGCGCTGGCCTTCGACATCCACGGTGGGCGCTTGCTCACCGACCCCGAGGAGATGCTGGCCCGTTGCATGCCGCTGCTCGCCGACCCCGACCGGATGCGGGACATCGGCCACGCGGCGCTCGACGTGCTGCGAGCCGAACCGCGGACCGACCCCGACCGGATCGCCGCCGTCGGCTACGGCACCGGGGGCATCATCGGGCTGGAGCTCGGGCGCGACGGCGTCAACCTGCGCGCGATCGGGACAGTCAACGGACTGACCACGGGCCGACCGGGCGAGGCGGCGCGCATTCGCTGCCCGGTGTGGGCCGGGGTCGGGTCAGAAGACCCGATCATGCCGCGCGCACAACGGGACGCGTTCACCGCCGAGATGCAGGCCGCGGGCGTCGACTGGCGCCTCACGGTCTACGGCGGCGCCTTGCACGCCTTCCACCACCCGCCGGTCGACGGTCCCGTGGTCCCCGGCGTCGGCCACCACCCGCGGCACGCGCAGCGAGCGTGGCGCGACGTCGTCGACCTGCTCGCCGAGTGCCTGCCCGTAACGGAGTGATGTGGTGAGTCCGAGCTCGGCCGGTAGCGCCAAGGTCGCCACCGACGACCGGCCCGCGCTGCCGAACGCACTGTCCCGCATCCGCGACGGCGACCTGCTGACCGTTCAGGAGGTTGACCGCCTCGGCCGCAACCTGCCGGAAGAGCTGATCGTCCGCAACGATCTGTTCCTGCACGGCATCGGCGTCGTTCACAAGACCCTGGCAGAAGATCCCGCCAGTGGCTCAGCAGGAAAAGTGACCCGCCGCTCGGACTCCAACGGCTCAATCGGAAGCGGCGGTAGCGAGGCTGCGCAGGGTGTGGGGTCCAGTGGAGTGGTATGAGATCGAGACGTTCCTGGCCCTGGCTGAGGAGCTCAACTTCACGCGCACCGCCGAACGTCTACTCGTCTCGCCGGGTCGGGTCAGCCAGACGATCAAAAAGATAGAACGTCGTATCGGCGGCGCGTTGTTCGAACGCAGCAGCCACCACGTGGCCCTCACCCCGGTCGGCCGGCAGCTCTACGCGGAGCTGCTGCCTGCATACCAGCAGATTCAACGTGCCCTCGGCAACGCTTCGGCGGCCTTCGCGGGGATCAGCGGTGAGCTACGCGTAGGATTCACCGCCCCATGGTCCGGTGCCCTCATCGTGCGGGCGGCCGATGCGTTCAACTCGCGCCAGCCCCGGTGCACCGTCGAGCTGCAGGAGCTGACGTACAACGCGGCCATTGCGGCGTTGCAGGGCCAGGACGTCGACCTGGTGGTGGCCGAGCCGCCTGTCGAAGACCCTGCCATCATCGTGGGCCCCGTCCTGTTCTCCGAACCCCGCGCCTTGGTCGTGCCCGCTGATCATCCCCTGGCGACACGGGAAACGGTGTCGTTGGAGGACCTGGCAGTCCTGCCGCTGATCACGGCTGTCGGGGTTTCCCGCGCCTGGCGCGACGCCTTCTTTCCCCGCCGCACCCCCCAGGGCCGCCCCATCAGGCACGGACCGGCCGCCGTCGGATGGCAGGAGGTGCTCTCGCTGGTCGGGGCGGGCAAGGGGGCAACGGTGGCCACCGTCCGGGCGGGGCGTTACCACGGTCGGCCCGATATCGTCTATGTCCCGTTTGATGACGCACCGCCCGTCGACTACGCGCTGATGTGGCGTAACGCAGGCGACACGGTCGGGCTGCGGGCGTTCATACAGACCGTCCTGGAGTTCGCCCCGCAGGCGGTCGGCAGGGCGTGACCTGGCGCGCGGGCCCGGGGCAAGGCTCACGCCTGCGCGTCCCGTCGTCCGCCCCGCGGCAGTGCCAGGGTCGCGGCCGCCGTCAGGACGAGCCCGGCCGCCGCGAGCAGCATGCTCCACCGCATTCCGGTCAGGAACGTGTCCGCCCCTGCCAGCAGCGCCCCGAAGATCGCCACCGCGAGCGCCCCGCCGACCTGGCGGGCGGTGTTGAGCACGGCGGAGGCGGTGCCTGCCCGTTCTGGGGGTACCGCGTCGAGCAGCATCGCGGTCAGCGCCGGCACCGCGAGTGCCCCGCCGAGGCCGACCGGCACCATCAGCGCCGCCACCGCCCACACATCGGTATGCGCGCCCACCGTGGTCAACGCCGCCAGCCCGGCCGTCCCGACCAGTTGCCCTGCCACTATCGGCACCCGCGGGCCGAACCGCCCGGCCAGCCTGGCCGAGGCCAGGTTCACCACTGCGACCAGTGCTGTCATCGGTATGAACATCAGGCCCGCGTGCAGCGCCGACTCACCACGCTCCTGCTGGAAGTACAGGCTGAAGTCGAACACCCCGCCGTAGTAGGCGGCATTGAGCATGAAGCCGACCACCACCGACACCACCACGACCCGTGAGCGGAACAGGGGCAGCGGGAGCATCGGATGCGCGCCCCTGGCCTGCGCGGCGAGGAAGGCGGCTGCCGCGACCGCGGCCACCAGGAGCGACGCCACCACGAGCGGCCGGCCGAAGCCCTCGGCGCCGCCCTCGATCACGCCGTACGTCAGCGCGCCCATCGCGACCACGGCTGTCACCTGCCCGACCGCGTCCAGCCGCGCGGGCAGTCGCGGGGAGGCCGGGACGCGGGCGAGCAGGGCGAGTGCCAGCAGCCCTGCGGGGAGATTGACGAAGAAGATCCACCGCCAGCCCACGGAGGCGGTGAGTGCCCCGCCGAGCACCGGACCGACCGCCACCGCGACCGCGCCGCCCACGGTCCAGACGGCGATCGCCCGCGCCCGCCTGGCCTGGTCGGGGAAGCCCTGTCGGACCAGGGCAAGGGACGCCGGCATCATCACCGCCGCCGCGGCCCCCTGCACCAGCCGCGCCGCCACCAGCACGCCGAGGTTGGGGGCGAATCCGCACGCGGCCGAGGTCAGCGCGAAGAGCACCAGCCCGCCGCCGAACGCCCGCCGGGCCCCGATGCGGTCGGAGAGGGCGCCGGCGGAGAGCATCAGGGCGGCGAACATCAGCGCGTATCCGTCCACCACCCACTGCAGGCCGGACATGCCGCCACCAAGGCTGCGGCCGATGTCGGGCAGCGCGACGGTGACGATCAACGCGTCCAGCGAGATGAGAAAGAAGCCCAGCAGGGCGGCGCCGAGCACCATGGGGGATCCGCCCCGGGCCGCCTCCGGCGCAGCGGCCGCGGCGCGGGCGGCAGAAGAGGGCTTGGACAGGGATTTCATCAGAGCACTCCTGAGGCGTTTCAGATAGGTGCGCAACCGAGACTGGGAGCCGCGGGAAGACCACTGACAGACGGTCCTGCTGCCGGCAAGCCGTGTGCCGGGGTGTGACAGAGCCCCGGCACACGGCGCATGCGTGCGGTCAGCCTGCCGCCTGTGCGGGCAGGTCCTTGTTGCCGTCACCCCACGTCGCCGTCATCACCACCGAGTTGATCAGCCATCGGCCGCCGGTCCGTGCCAGTTCCCAGCGGTAGTCGCCGCCGAGCGTCCACAACGGAGCCCCATGCGGGGTGGCGAGGCGGTGTGTGGCCTGGAAGGAGGCGGTGCACACAGCATGGACCCCGTCGATGCGGACCAGGTGGTTGGCGATCAGGTGCTGGGTGGCGTCGAAGCCACCGAGTGTCGCCGACCAGGCATCGACGATCTCCTGAGGAGTGAGCTGGATCGGGTCGCCGCCGTTGAGGCTTGTGTAGTCGAGGAGCACCTTTTCGGCGAACAGGCCGCGCAGGAGCGTCCATTCCCGGCGGTCCGCGTGCACCGCCATCCGGGTGCACGTCTCGACCACCTCGATCCTGGCCTCGGACGGGGACGGTGCAACGGCCGCAAAGGACTCGGACATGACGAGGTGACCTCCTGCTGTAGGGGCGATGAGTGGAGTGGCCGGGGGGCGGGGGTGCGAGCGCCGGGCGCTCACAGCGTGCGGGCGAAGTGCTCGGCCGCCGCATCCGCGGCGAAGCCGACCTGTGGTGACTGGTCGTAGAAGTCGAACTGGGTGCCCTCGGTCCACAGGAAATGCCTGGACCCGGCGAGATCTGCGTGGAAGCGGCGGGCGCCGTCCGGGATGGCGGCGTCCTCGCTGTGCACCAGCAGCACGGGTGCGGTCAACCGCGGCGCGATCGCGACGGCGTCGAAGTCCAGCCACCCGGTCCAGGCCATGACCGCGAACCGGTTGGACCACTGCGGGATACCGCCGCGCTGCGGGTCGAGGTAGAAGTCGATGTCGAAGGGCATGGCCGCGTTCGGGTCGCTGCCGCTGACCACCGGCACGTAGTCGACCTCCCCGGTCTCCTCGTACCTGCGCCGAGCCTCGGCCGCGGCCGCCTTCTTCGCCTCGATGCCCTCCGGACCGCCATAGTTCTCCTCACAGATACGCCGGTCGTGCAGCCACGGCGCCACCAGGGCAAGCGACCCCACCCTCGCGTCCTCGGCGGCGAGGGCGCTCGCGTACATCGCGCCGGCGCAGACGCCCAACGCGCCCAGGACTCCGTCACCCACCGCCGGATGCCCGGACAAGAAGTCGGCCGCCGCCCGGACGTCCCGGACCTTCAGCTCCGGCGACTCGAAGTCGCGCGGCTCACCGCCCGATTCGCCGTAGCCGGTGAAGTCGAACGACAGCGCCGCAAAGCCACGCCGGGCCAACTGCTCGGCATACCGGTCGGCCATCTGCTCCTTGACGCTGGTCCAGGTACCTGCGACCACGACCCCCGGCGCAGGGGCGGCGTCAGGGTCAGCGTTGTCGGGCAGAAAGAGGTGACCGGCGAGCTTTGCCGCAGCACCGGTGAAGCTGACCTGTTCTGGTAGGGGCATGTCGAGACTCTCTTTCGAGGCAGGAAGGGATATGGCACGTCAGCCGACGACCAACCGCCTCGCGACGGCCACCTGAGGAGACCGTCGGTTGAGCACACCGCGTGGACCGCGCTGGCCGCAGCCGCGTTGATGGACCGGCAGCATTGCCCGCTCGCCGTCCCCGACACGCTGGCATCTGACGCTCCGGCCGGGCAACGCCCAATCTCTCAAGGCACGTTTAGCGTGGCTAACAGCCTGCGGCCGGATGCCGACCTGACCTCCGCCTGATGGGAGCGCCGCGCCGGCAGACTCGGTGCCGGTGAGTGAGCACTCCCGCCGCCCGGACCGTGAGTCGAAGCGGCGGTGCGGCACGGGAAGGATCGTTGGGCGCACCCGGCCTTACAGTGGCGCCATGAGCAATCACTCCGAAGCGCCTGTCACGCCCGTCGAGGCCTATGAACCCCCCTACTACGTGGCTGTCTTCACGACGGTGCGAACCCAGGAGCAGAGCGGCTACAGCGAGACCAACGCACGCATGGAAGAGCTGGTGAAGGACATCCCTGGGTTCCTGGGGATGGATCACGCGCAGACTCCTGGTGGGCTGGGCATCACCGTCGGGTACTTCCGCGACGCCGACGCCCTCACGGAATGGCGGTCCAACCCCGAGCACCGCGCGGCGCAGAAGCGCGGGCAAGTCGAGTGGTACCAGAGCTACACGCTGCATGTGGCGAAAGTGGAGCGGAGCCACGGGTTCATCCGAACTTAGGTCCCGCAGCGCCCGGCAGCAGGTCGTCCCCGCGAAGTCACCTCAGCGACCGTCCCGCCACAGGCTCTCATCGAACGGGTCGGCGTGCCCTCGTGAGCCCGATCCAGCGGAGTCGAGCCCGGCCTGGTCCCGGTTCACCGACTGGCGCCCTGACGGGATCTCCGAAGGTGTCAGCGGCGACCGGATCGGCATCTTGGCCGGCGTCGGCCGCGTCCCCTGGCTAGCGGGCCTTGACGGTGGTCGGCAGGCTGCTCAAGCCGTGGATGTTCGGGTGGTGCACGCGCACGGGTGTGCCTACGCCGTAGTCCTCGTGTACGGCGGCGACCAACTCCTCCAGCACGATACGGGCTTCGAGGCGGGCCAGGCTCGCTCCGAGGCAGAAGTGCGGGCCTGTCCCGAACGCCAACGTGCGGGAGGTGTCGCGGTCGAGGTCGAACATCTCCGGGTTCGGGAAGACGCGCGGGTCGTGGTTGGCGGCAGCGAAGATCAGCAGTAGCCGGGAGCCGGCCGGGACCACGGTGTCATGCCACTCCACATCGCTGGTGACGAGCCGTGCCGTCATCTGGCCTGAGGAGTCGCAACGGAGCGTCTCCTCCACCCAATCGCCGATCCGGCCGGGCTGAAAGGCGATGCGCCGCTGGCCGGGATGGACGGCTGCCTGGTACCAGGCGTTGCCGAGGATCTTCGTGGTGGACTCGTTGCCGGCCACGCCGAGCAGCAGCAACACCGCGCCGATGTCCTGGTCGGACAGCCGCTGCCCGTCGATCTCTGCGGCGATGAGGGCAGACACCATGTCGTCGCCCGGGCGGGCGCGGCGATCGGCGATGAGCTGCCCGTAGTAGGTCATGAGCTGGATCGTCGCTGCGACGGAGGAGCCCGGGATGCCGGAGGGCCCGAGCTTCCCAGCCGATCCTGGGCCCGGGCAACGGCCCCGAGGGTCAGCCGCAGCCCGGCGGGCCAGAGCGGTGAACCGTAGACGCCGGCCGGTGCACGGCCCCAGGGCGACTCGCGCGTAAGGGCGACAACCTGAACGAGCGTCCCGCCGCGCGAGAACCGCCGCACGAAGCGGGCTCTGCGTTGTGATCACGTGGGGGGAAAGGGTTGGACGAGGTCGCGGGCGGCCTGGTAGCTTGCAGCCGACCGCGACACCGTCCGAGGAGGTGAGACCCATGAACGTATCCATGGTGGGTGCTCCCCCTGTCGTCACGGTCGGGCGATTGACGTAGGTGTCGCCGGGAGCGCCTATATGACAAGGCACTCCCGAAAGGCAACACCCGTGCACTCTCTGCAGTTCACCGCCGAGTCGTCGTCGAACGGCATGCTCGAACGTGACTTCACCGTGGGCGACGTCCCCGGTGTCATCTGGTCGCCGGCCTCCGATGCGCCGATCGCGCGCCCTTGGTCCTGATGGCCCACGGCGGCGGCAACCACAAGAAACACCCGGCGATGTCCGGCCGCGCCCAGCGCCTCGTGACCGGCTGCGGCTTCCATGTCGCCGTCATCGACGCGCCCGGTCACGGCGACCGGCCGCGCACGGCGCACGACGAGGCGGAGATCGCCGAGTTGTTCCGGGCGAGGGCGGCGGGCGAGCCGGAAGGCCCGATCGTCGTGCGCTACAACGACCACCTGGCGGAGCTCGCCGTGCCCGAGTACCAGGCGACCCTGGATGCCCTCCAGGAACTCCCGGAGATCGGCACCGACGGGCCGGTCGGTTTCTGGGGCATCAACATGGGCACCGCCATCGGCATACCGTTCGTGGCGATCGAACCCAGGATCACCGCCGCGGTCTTCGGTCAGCACTGGCCTGATGTCCTGGCCGAGAAGGCGAAGCAGATCACCAT
The DNA here is from genome assembly GCF_031570565.1 of Nonomuraea sp. 3-1Str. NCBI lineage: Bacteria > Bacillati > Actinomycetota > Actinomycetes > Streptosporangiales > Streptosporangiaceae > Nonomuraea > Nonomuraea sp. 3-1Str. The sequence continues at coordinate 94,978 of NZ_JALHBK010000025.1, read as the reverse complement.
CCCGATCGAGTTCGACATGCAGTGGGACGACGAGCACATCTCGCGTGAGGAGGGTCTCGCGCTGTTCGACGCCTTCGCCTCGAAGGAGAAGTCGTTGCACGTGAACTCGGGCAAGCACAAGGAACTGCCTCGGTTCGAGGTCGACAGCGCGGTCCGGTTCTTCGCCCGGCACCTTGGCGGAGAGGTCACCGCGTCGGCCTGACCTGAGCGGTCGCGGCGTCCGGCTTGCGGCCGGGCGCCTCCACCGCGGCCCCGGGTTCTGGCTGCGTATCCATCCGCGTAGTTGGAGTCCCGCCACGTAGCCGCCTTGGTCCCGCGTCGGCGCGGTAGGCGCGGTTCGCCCGCGAGGAGTACGCCTGGCCGCATCCGCGGCCGCCGCCGGGTTCGCCGTGGTGCGCTCACGGCGGCATCCGGCAGGCGCGATCGACCTCGGGCTAATCCCGGCCGCGTCAGACCATGGCGAGGTACGCGGCGAGCTCGTCGGAGGAGTCAGTGGAGATGCCGACATATCCGTCCGGCCGGATGAGGGTGTGCCGTACCCCGCCGTACGGGTCGGCCGGCACGTACGCCCGTACCCGAGGCCCGTCCGGCACCCTGGGCGCGGGATCCGGCGAGAGCAGCGTGAAGTGCGGGCCGCGCAGCAGGTCGAACATGCGCGCCCGGCTGCCGTCGGCCAGGCGCAGCGGCCCGTCGGGCACCCGGTCCCCGCCGCTGCGGGCCAGCGCCGCGCCCCGGTAGCCAACCTGCAGCTGGTAGGTCTCCTCGTCGCGCTTGAAGGTCTTCTTGTCGAGCAGGTCGGTGCTGAGGCCGAGGACGCGGGCCGCGATCGGGCGGCGTTCCTCCTCATAGGTGTCCAGCAGCGACCGCGGCGCCCCGCCCAGGACGCGCGCGAGTTTCCAGCCCAGGTTGTACGCGTCCTGCACGCCGGTGTTGAGGCCCTGCCCGCCCGCGGGCGAGTGCACGTGGACGGCGTCCCCGGCCAGGAAGACCCGGCCGTCCCGGTACCTGTCCGCCAGCCGGATGTTCACCCGGTAGAGCGAGGACCACAGCACCTCGGTGACGCGCGTCCCGCGCAGCATCGACCGCTCGGCGAAGATCCTTTGGAAGCCGGACAGTGTCAGGTCCGGGGTCACGCCCGGCCTGAGCGGGGCGAGCAGCTGGAACGTGTCGGTGCCGGCCATCGGGTACAGCGCGACCATACCCCTGCCCGGCCGGACCCAGACGTGGATGTGGTGCCGGTCGAGCCCCTCGACGCGTACGTCGCCCAGCGCCATGCGCTCCTCCTCGCGGGTCTCGCCGGCGAACCCGACACCGAGCGCCTTGCGCACGAAACTCCTGCCGCCGTCGGCCGCGACCAGGTAGTCGGCTCGCACGGCTCCCCCCGTGCGCAGCGTGGCCGTCACCCCTCCCGCGTCCTGCTCGAAGCCGGTCAGCTCCGCGCCGTACTCCACCTTCCCGCCCAGCTCCGCCAGCCGTTCGCGCAGGACCCGCTCGGTGCGCCACTGCGGATGCATCACCACCATCGGGTACGGCACGGCGTCCGTCGCCGTGGCCCGCTTGTGCATGCGCCCCTGGTACACCGGCACCGGGCCGACCCGCACCCGCAGCGGCGGGTAGACCGTCGCGGACGCCAGCACGCGGTCGATCACGCCGAGATCGTCGAAGATCTCCTGCGTGCGGGGCTGCAGCCCCTTGCCCTTGGAACCGAGCGAGGGCTCCGGCGCCCGTTCCACGACGCGGTGGCCGATCCCGCGCCTGGCCAGCTCCACCGCGAGCGTGAGCCCCGTGGGGCCGCTGCCGACGATGAGCACGTTCGTCTTCTCCGTCATGCCCCGACCGTGCCAGGGCGCGCTGCCATATCCCTGTCACCGCCCTGCCGGCGGGTGGCCAGGTGGCGTGGTCACGGCAGGATCGAGTCGACGTAGCCGCCGTCGGCGCGGATGGCGCCGCCCGTGGTGGCGGAGGCGTGATCCGAGCTGAGGTAGACGACCATGTTGCCGACCTCGGACGGCTCGATCAGCCGCTGGATGAGGGAGCTCGGGCGGTGCTCGCGCATGAACCGCCGCTGCGCCTCGTCCCAGGGCAGGTCGTCGCCGACGAGGTCCTCGACGAAGATCTCGACGCCCGGCGTGTGCGTGGGACCGACGATGACCGAGTTGACGGTGACGCCGCTCCCCGCGGCGGCCTTGGCGAAGCCGCGCGTGACCGCCAGCAGCGCGGTCTTGGTCATGCCGTAGTGCACCATCTCGACGGGGATGACCACCGCCGAGTCGCTCGCGATGTTGAGCACCCTCCCCCAGCCGCGCTCCATCATGCCGGGCAGGTAGGTGCGGGTGAGGCGGACGGCCGACAGGACGTTGACCTCGAAGTAGCGGCGCCACTCGTCGTCGTCGATCTCCAGCACGGGCCTGGCGCCGAAGATGCCGAGGTTGTTGACGAGGATGTCCACGTCGGGCACCCGGCCGAGGAGCCCGGCCGCGCCGTCCGCGGTCGCCAGGTCGGCGGCCACGGCGGTCACGTCCGCGTCCGGCAGCCGGCCGGTGATGGTGGCGGCCGCCCGCTCGGTCTTCTCCTGGCCGCGCCCGTTCACGACGACGGCGGCGCCGGCGCGGGCCAGCTCGGTGGCGATGGCCAGGCCGATGCCCTGGCTGGATCCGGAGACCAGGGCCCGGCGGCCCGACAGATCGATGTTCATCGGTTGCGTCCTTTCCGGGTCGTCTTTCGACCGACCGGCGTAGGACGTGCCCAGAGATGGGCGGTGAATGTCGGATCCGATGGGGTCAACCGAGTGTGCAGGTCACCTGCGGCGGGGTGTTGACGCTGCCGTTCCAGCTCGCGATGAAGCCGAACGTGGCCGACGCGCCGGCCGCCAGGGCGCCGTTGTAGCCCGCGTCGCGGGCGGTGACGGCGGCTCCGCTCTGGGTGAGCGTGGTGTTCCACGACTGGCTGACCCGCTGGCCGTCGACGAAGGTGAAGGTCGCCGTCCAGGCGGCCGACGCGGCCGGGGATTCGTTCCTGACCGTGACCTCGGCCTGGAAGGAGCCGCCCCACTGGGAGATCAGCCGGTAGGTGGCGGCGCATCGTCCCCCGGTCGGTGAAGGCGACGGCGAGGGGCTGGGTGAGGGCGAGGACGAAGGGATCACGCCGTCCAGGACCCGCGCGAGCGCCGGGTACCAGCGGTCGGCCATCTTCTGGAAGCCGGTGTCGTTGGGGTGCACCCCGTCGCCGGTGTCGGTGGCCGTGTCGAAGCCGGTCCACTGGTCCACGACGACGATCGGCGACCGGGTGGTGGTGAGGCCGGCCGCCCAGCCCGGGATCGCCTTGTCCAGCGCCGTCACGTCGGCCGCGCAGGTGGTGCAGCCGGACGGGTTCATGGGGATGATCTGCGCCACGATGATCTTCATGTCGGGGTTGTTCGCCCGCATCTGGCCGACCAGCTTCGTGTACGCGGCCAGGACGGTGGAGGTGGGGAGGTAGCCGCCCCACATGTCGTTGGTGCCCAGGTGCATGAGGACGATGTCCGGTCTGGCCGCGTCCAGCCATGGTGGGAGCTGGTTCTGGTCGGCGATGCCGGTGGCGGCGTACCCGCCGTGGCCCTCGTTGTCGCCGTCGTAGGAGTAGCCGTAACCGCAGCCGCCGTCGGGGACGCTGCCGACGAAGTCGATGTTCGTGTATCCGGCCGTCTGCAGACGGTGCCAGAGCATGGCGCGCCAGCAGCCGGGCCCCGCGGTGATGGAGTCGCCGAGCGGCATGATGCGGACGGGCGCCGCCGCGGAAAGGGCGCGTACGCCGGCCGCCGGAGGCGCGTACAGGCCGGCGCCGAGGGTGAGTGCCGCGAGGAGGGCGGCCAGGGCGGCGTACAGGTGGGATCTGCGAAGCATGGCTCACTCCCGATGGACCCGGCCGGGCCCGCCGGATCGCGGCGGGCCCGGCCGGAAGCCGGTTCTAGGACGGTTCTGTCTAGGACAGGGGGTTCTGGGTGAGCAGGTGTGCCTTGAAGCCCGCGCCGTAGGTGCTGGTGGGGGTTCCGTTGTAGTCCTCGATGAGCACGTTGCCCTGGCTGCAGCCCCACGGGTTCCACGTCCAGGCCGTGTATCCGACGCCGTGCGCGTCGGCCCACGCCATGACCTGGTCGATGTAGTCGTGGGCGCAGGAGTTTTGGCCGATCTCGCCGGCGTGCACCGGCACCTGCGCGGCGACGGCGCCGACCTGGCTGTCCCAGCAGGAGACGTTGGAGCAGGTGTTGAAGTTGTAGGTGTGCCAGGCGGCCATGAGGTTGCCGGCCGGGTCGGACGGCTTGTAGGTGAGCCACTGGCTGAGGTCGTTGGACCAGGCCAGGCCACCGAGCATGATCACGTTGGTGGCTCCGGTGGCACGCACCGTGTCCACCAGTGACTGCATGCCGGCCACCTGGTAGCCGATGCCGGTGCAGGTGCCGCCGTCGCGCCAGCAGGTCCATCCCGCGGTCGCGTTCCAGTTGGCGGCGGCGTCCGGGTACGGCTCGTTGAACAGGTCGAAGACGACCGCGTTGTTGCCCTTGAAGGCGGTGGCCACGCCCTTCCAGAACGTCGGCGCGTACTGCGCGTCGGGCATCGGCTTCTGGCAGGTCGCCGTGGTGTCGGAGCAGCCGGCGCCCTGGCCGGTGTACTGGCCGTAGTTCCAGTGCATCTCCACGATCGGCGTGATGCCGTTGGCGACGAGCAGGTTCACGTAGTCCTTGACGTTCTGCTGGTACGTGGCGCCGCTGGGTGTGCCGTTGGTGCCGTTCCAGCACTCCTCGTTCAGCGGGATGCGGACCGCGTGGATGTTCCAGGCCTTCATCGCGTCGACCGACGCCTGGTCCACGGGACCGCTGTCCCACATGCCCTTGCCCTGGACGCAGGCGAACTCGCCGCTCGCCCGGTTGACGCCCAGCAGCCGGTACGTGGCGCCGGCGGAGGTGACCAGCCGGTTGCCGGAGACGCGCAGGGCGGGCGCCGCGCCGCCGGTGACGGCGTCGTTGTCGGCCTCGGTGGCGTTGACGGTGACGGAGGTCAGGCCGGAGGAGGCGACGCTGATCGGCCGGGTGCCGTTGGTGCTGTCGGCGTCCTCCGCGGCGCCGAGCGTCACGGTCTGCGGGGTGCTCCAGTTGGCGGCGGTGAAGGTGAGGCCGGCGCCGCCGGTCACGGTGATGTCGCCGTCGCCGGTGCCCGCGGTGCTGGTGACGGTCACGTTGCCGGACGGCTGGGACTGCAGGCGCACCGTGTAGGCGCCGGTTCTGCCCTCCGGCACGCTCACGCTGGTGGGCGAGACCACCAGGGCCTGCTGCGTCCCTCCGGAGCCGGTGCCGGTGCACGACACGGTCGGGGACGTGTTGGCGCCGGTGTAGGTGCCGTTGAAGCCGACGGTCCAGGTCGCGCCGGTGCCCTTGGCGGCGTTGTACGACTCCGGCTTGACGGTGACGGCCGCACCCGCGGGAGTGGGTGCGGCCGGGGTCGGCACGCCGCCCCACATCTGGGTGATCACCTGGTTGCCGGGGAAGTCGAAGCTCAGGGCCCAGGTGGTCAGCGGGTCGCCGGTGTTGGTCACCGTGATGGAGGCACCGAAACCGGTGCCGTTGTCCCAGCTCTTGGCGTAGGTGGCCGAACACGCCACGGCGGCGTCGGCGGCGGTCTGGACGGTGGCGAGTCCTGATCCGGCGAGCAGCACGGCAGCTGCTGCCATCAAGGGTCTGCGCCACGGGTTCCGGGGCATGTGCATGAGGGTTCTCCGTGACGGCATCGGCCCTCCAAAGGGGGGTGGGAGCGCTCCCAAACGATCTGCCCCTTTGCGGAGCCTCCGCAAGCCGGCTCCGGTGGCCTCCGGGCCGGCATCCATGCCGACCTCGGAGGACACCGTCGGCGCCGCTGAAACTTTCACCCCTCTCAGGTCATCGGTCGCCCGCCGCCGCCCGGCTGGACGACCACGATCGGGATCCGCCTCGACGTCTTGCGCTGGTAGGCCGTGTACTGCGGCCAGAGCCCGGTCATCGTCTCCCAGAGGCGGTCCCGTTCGTCCTCGGCCGCCGGACGGGCCACCGCGTCGAACACCTCGGCGCCGACCTGCACCGTCACCCGTGGCTCGGCGAGCACGTTGTGGAACCAGAGCGGATGGACGTCGGCGCCGCCGTTGGAGGCGACCAGGAGGTAGCGGCCGGCGTCACGCCCGTAGATGAGGGCGGTGCGGCGTGGGAGCCCCGAGCGGCGGCCGATCGTGGTGATCAGCAGGGTGGGCGCGCCGTGGAAGAGGTGACCGCGGGCGCCGCCGGACTCGGCGTAGCTCCTGACATGCCGGGCCACCCACCCGGTCGGGCTGTCGATCGGCTCCCGGCTCATCGGGCCGCCCCGCCCACGTGCCGGTCGGACCACGCGCGGGCCTGCGCGAACCAGCGGGGCGCGGTGCGGTGGCCGTTGAGCACGTGCCCGGCGCCGGGGATCACGACGGTCTCCAGCTCGGCGCGGGGACCGTAGAAGGGGGCCTCCTGGGCGTGCAGCGCGGCGGACGTACGGGCTCCGGCCAGCAGCCGGTCGTGCTCGCCGTTGACGATCAGTACGGGGACCTGGATGCCCTTGTTGATCGAGGGCGGGGTGTAGGAGTCGCCGGGCGGGAAGACGTCGGTCGTCTTGGCGGCCTCGTCGGCGGCGATGACCTCGGGGTCGGCGTCGGGCCGGTGGTAGAACCAGGTGGCCCGCAGGCCGGGCCGGGTGGTGAGGTAACCGTCGTCGAGCCCGCGCCCGGCGAAGCGGGGATCGTCGGCGGCGCGGTAAATGCCCGCGCCCATCTGCTCGAAGGCGGCTGTGTCGGGCATGCTCGACTCGCCGGTCAGGATGACGCCGTCCATCTCCGCCGGGTGCCGGGCGGCCAGAATGCGGGCGAGTGTCGAGCCCAGCGAGTGCCCGACCAGGACGACCTTGGCGAACCGGCGGCCGCCCAACCGGCCCTCGCGCAGCTGCCGGATGAGCTGGCGGAGGACGATCTCGTGGGTGTCCTGCCGGAAGCGGGCGCTCGGCGGGTAGGAGCTCGCACCGGTGCCGAGCCGGTCGATGGCCAGCGTGGCGTATCCGGCGGCGGTCATCGTCTCCACGTACGAAGGCCGCCGCTGGTCGCCGCGCATCCGCCAGTACGCCTGGCCGTAGAAGCCGCCGGGGATGAGCAACTGGACGGTGGTGGCATGGCCGCGCGGGAGGCACAGGGTGCCGGCCAGGCGCTGGTCGGCGGGGCCGTCGGCGGTCATCGCCACCTTGGCGTCGATGGATCGGCAGACGGGGGCGGCGTTCGCGGTCGCGGGCGCCGAGGCGACGGGGATCGAGGCGAGCGCCAGAAGCACCGCGGTGGTGATGCGCATAGAACTCCTTCGGATGTAGCCAAATTTGGTTAACCAAATTTGGGTATCGCACTATGGCGCACCCACGTCCCCACCGTCAAACCGGTTCCCTACCGTTCAGGTCGGCCGTTCCAGCCGCCTTGCCGTCCCGGTCAGGCGGGCTTCTCGCCCCGTTCCAGCCGTCCGATCAGCTCACGGGTCCACGAGGCGTCACCCTCGGCCTGCGCGGCGCGCAGCGCGAACAGCTCCGCCACATGCCCTGGGCGCTCGCCCTCACCGGCCGTGGCCACGATCCGCGCCCGTTCGTCCTCCAGAGCGCGTACCCGCTCCCTGAGCAGCGCGATCACTTCCTCCACGGGCAGCGCGGGCAGCATGACCAGGGCCGCGCCCAGCAGTTCCGGGCGTCTGTCGGGCACGCGCAGGGCGGCTCTGAGCAGCTGGAGGAACTCCGCCTCGCCCTTCTCGTTGATGGCGTAGTCGACGCGGCCCGGCCAGTCGTGCACCTCGCTCGCGTCCAGCAGCCCCTCCTTGGCCAGCTGGCGCAGGGCGTGGTAGATCGAGCCGGACCTGAGCCCGGCCCACCTCTCCGTCTCCCATGACTCCAGCTCGGAGCCCACCAGGTAGCCGTGCGCCCGGTCGTGCTGCCGCACCACGCCGAGAACCAGCAGTCGCGTCGCCGACATCGTCTCCCTCACTCGCCGGGGTACCTGGCATCCCGGACCAGGTTAGCCCGCACGCTCGGTATGAGCCGGTCGGCGGGCGATCAGGCCGGCCGAGGAACCCCCGTCCGGGGCCCTCCGCCGGCAGGGCCGCGAACACCTGGTCGGACTCGATCACCGGTAACATCTGCTGAGAGTCCCACGGCGCCCGTGCCACCGCCGAGTTCGGAGTTCCGGCAGTTGCTTTTCGACGTCACCCGCAGCGAACTCGCCGACATCTTCGGCGACGACCGGCTCGCGACCCTGCCCGCCACCGCCTTCCCGCCCTCCACCGCGGACCTCGAGGGCGCCCGCCTCCTGCAGACCGTCGGCGTCCCCACCGGGACGCTCTGGCTGCGCGAGCCTGACGAGGACTCCGGTCGGCTGCCCCTCGTCCAGGACGTCGTCTACACCGAGGACCTCGAGGGCGCCCCGGGGGACGCGGGCGAATGGCCCGTCATCGGCTGGCTGCTCAACGCCCACCTCGCCCTCGACCCCGGCTCCGGCAAGGTGCACGCCTTCGACCCCGACGAGGAGACCGTGCAGGAGCTCCACACGGACGTCTCCTCCCTCGTCCAGGTCACCTTCCGGCTCCAGCGCCTGCTCGAGGAGTTCACCTTCAGCGGCGGCGACGAGGAGGCCGGCTTCGATCGCTTGGAGCGCGAGATCGAGCGTATCCGTCAGGAGACGAGCAGCATCGACCCGCTCCCCTTCCAGGACGACGAGACCCTCTGGTCGGTGGTCGGCGACGAGATCGCCGCGGGCCAGCGCTTCAAGGGCACCAGCCCGGGAGCCCGCTCGCTCTACGGGTGATGCCGACGAAGGCGAGGAAGTGCTCAGCCTTTCGCGCGTGGAGCTCTCCTGCGGTGCACGGCTGTCGCCGCCCCGAGGGCGAGGGCGGCGTACCCGCAGGCCACGGCCAGACCCGCCCATGGCGCGAGCGGGTAATAGCCCCCGAGCAGCGACCGGTCCACGTCCACATGCGCGAACGTGGGGACGCTCTGCGTGATCGCGAACCCGGCGGCGGGGGTGATCGTCAGCAGCCATGGCGCCAGCCCCGCGGTCGCCAGCAGGTACGGGGCGACGACCAGCGCGATGGCCAGCCCGATGGCGACGACGCCCCGCTCGACCAGCGCGGCGAGGCCCAGGGCCAGCACGGCGGCGGCTGCCGTCAGCGCCGCGTAGCCGACGATCACCCGCAGCTCGGTGCCGGGAGTGATCGGCTGGACCGGGTTCTGATGGGCACGCAACATCGCCAGGCCGACAGGGACCACGACCCCCGAGGCCACCAGCCCCGCCACGAACGCGACCGCGCCGACCACCGTGGCCTTGGCCGCCAGCAGCCGCGCCGGCCGCGGCTCGGCCGGCGGGCCGGCCCCGATCGGCCCGCGCCGGTGTTCCGCCGTGAAGAACGTGACCCCCGCCACGAGCACCGGGATCAGCCCCAGGGCCCCGCCGATCAGCATGAGGTCAGCGCGCACACCGCCCTCCACCGTGGCGGGCCCGATGTCGCCACCCCCGGTCACGACGAGCTTGTCACCGGACTCGACGACCCCGCCCGGGTGATGCGGGGTCCTGCCGTCGGACTCCAGGGAGACGCCGACGTCGTCGCGGCGCCACGAACCGTTCGCGCCCTGCACTTTGATCTGGTCGAAGGTGGCGGTGGCCTGGGCGAAGGCTCGCGCCGTCTCCCACAAGGCTCCCGGTGAGGTGGCGAACAGCCCGATCTCGACCGTCTCCGGAAGCCCGGTCAGCTTGACCGCGCCGATCGCGGTCCACGTCCTGCCGTCGTCCGACTCGTAGCCGGTGATGGTGTCGCCCGACCTGGTCAGCCGCAGCCACTGCGGGCCGTTGTGCGGGCCGCCGGGCACGTCGTGGGTGAAGTTGTACTGCATCCGCACGCCGTGCTCTCCGGTGAGCATGACGGCGGCATACGGTGTGCCCTGCTTGAGGCTCTGCCTGACGAGGAGCCCGGCCTTCGCCCACGGCACCACCCCCTCCTTGATGTTGCGCACCCCGGGTACGGCGTCCGGCAGCCGGATCTGCCCCGTCATGTCCGACACACGGGCGGTGAGGCTGCCGTTCCCCTTGAGCGGCTGGTGCACGAAGTAGTACTTGTCCCTAACCGCGGTGCCATCGGGACCCACCAGCGGCGCGGGGCAGGGGCCCTCGCCCTTCCCCGTCACGCAGCTGCTGCGCACGCCCCCGGCGATCAGCAGGCCGAGCGACACGGTGACCAGTACGGAGGCCGCCATGGCGAGCGCCCAGCCGCGCGAGGTACGGAACGTGGTCCACTGCTCGTGCAGCAACCGGGGGAAGCCGTCCCGCCCGTCCCGCCGGGCGGATCGGTGAGGCGTACCGGAAGGGGTCACCGTGACACCTCCGTGGACGTCGCGGCACGGTGTGCCGGCACCTCGATCCGATCCGCCGCATATTGCTTGCGCGGCCCGGCGACGATGATCCCCGGGTTGGTAGATGGACTCATGCCGACGGTTGTACGCGGCCTCCGGTTCCATCCGGGTCGCAACGGCTGCGACCTGGCTGAGACCCGGGATCTGGCATCGTTGAACCATGGCACCTCGACCGGGCCGCCGCGCCCGCACGATGACCGGCGGTGAGCGGCGGTGAGGGTCCTCGTCGTCGAGGACTTCGAGGTCCTCGCCCGCTCCATCGGAACGGGGCTGCGCCGCGAGGGCATGGCCGTCGACGTCGTCCTGGACGGAACCGCCGCCCTCGACCGCCTGGCCGCCACCCGCTACGACGTGGTGATCCTCGACCGCGACCTGCCCGGCGTCCACGGGGACGAGATCTGCCGGCGGCTCGCCCACGGCCGCTGTGAGACCCGCGTCCTGATGCTCACCGCCTCCGGCACGATCGAGGACCGCGTCGACGACTACCTGCCCAAGCCGTTCGCGTTCGCCGAACTGGTCGCCCGCGTCCGTGCCCTGGCCCGCCGCGCCGCCCCGCCGCTCCCGCCCACCCTGGCATGCGGGGACATCACCCTCGATCCGGCCCGCCGTAACGCGTCCCGGGCGGGCCGGCGCCTTGACCTGAGCCCCCGCGAGTTCGCCCTGCTCGAATGCCTGCTCGCCGTACCCGGCCTGGTCATCTCGGCCGAGGAGCTGCTCGAACGCGTCTGGGACGAGGCCGCCGACCCCTTCAGCAGCGCCGTCAAGCACACCATGCACCGGCTGCGGGCCAAGCTCGGCGACCCTCCTGTGATCGAGACCGTCCGCGAAGCCGGCTACCGGCTCGGTCCGTAGTGCTCCGGCCTTCAGCCGGGGTGCAGCGGAGCGCGTCAACGCGTAGGACCGCCATGACCCCTCAGACGCTCGCCAGAAGGTCCCTGCAGACGCGGCTGGCGCTCGCCTACGCGGCGGGCATCTACGCCGCCGGAGTCCTCGTGCTCGTCCTCGTCGGCGTCCCGCTCGTCAGCATCGATGCGGCCGCACCCGAAGGCGGGCCCCCATCGAGCGCGATGCACCAGGCCGGGCCCGGGATCGGCCTGCCCCAACTCCTCATGGGCTCCGCCGTCGCCCTGGTCATCCTGATTCCCGTCGCCCTGGCTCTCGGCTGGCTCGTCGCCGGCCGGTTCCTGCGCCCGCTGCGCGCCATCACCGCCACCGCCAAGAGCATCTCCGCCGGCGACCTCCACCGGCGACTCGCTCTCGGCGAGCCCGCCGACGAGCTGACCGAACTCGGCCACACCCTCGACGACCTGTTCGCCCGCCTGCAAGCCTCCTTCGACGCCCAACGCCACTTCGTCGCCAACGCCTCCCACGAGCTGCTCACCCCACTGGCCGGCCTGCGCACCCTCCTCGAGGTCGCCCTCGCCGACCCCGACGCCGGCGCCGACACCCTGCGCTCGGTCTGCCAGGAGGCCCTCGCTCTCGGCGGGCACCAGGAGCGGCTCGTCCAGGCACTGCTCGCTCTGGCCACCAGCGAGCGCGGCGTCACCCGCCGGGACACCCTCGACCTCGCCCAGGTCGTCGAAGGGGTGCTCGCCACCCGCCGCGACCAAGCCACTAAAAAGGGCATCGACCTCGCCGGACACCTGGCGCCCGCAGTGACGGCCGGAGACCCGAGACTGATCGAAAGCCTCGTCGCCAACCTCGTCGACAACGCCATCCGCCACAACCACGCAGGCGGGCATGTCGAGGTCACCACTCAGACCTCCGGCACGGAGGCGACTCTCACGGTCACCAACAGCGGGCCGGCCGTCCCCGGCGACCAGATCCGGCGCCTCTTTCAACCCTTCCAGAAACTCGCACCGGAGCGTCACGGCCACCACGAGGGCTACGGCCTCGGTCTCGCCATCGTCAGCGCCGTCACGCAGGCCCACCACGCCACCCTCATCACCGGTGCACGCCCTGAAGGCGGCCTGTCTGTCACCGTGCGGTTCGCGCACGCCTCCCCTCCGAATGACCTCTGACGTCAGGGGACGGCTTCTCGATTTTCACGACAGCCCGGCCCTTTACATTGTAGATCACTGTCGCCGTTGATCCCGTGAGCCATGACCTCACCTCAGTGACGCGAGCGACGTCCGACGGCCTCACTCGTCTCGATAGAAGAGACAAAAGCGACATATGGGCATATAGAGGGTAAACTGCCAGGGCGTTTACCTCTCCCTGGAGAAAACCGATGCACCAGATTGTTCACGTGCGACCGGTCGACGACGCGGTGGGGCATGAGATGTCCCCGCAGTGCGTGTGCGGCCCCGTGAGTCAGGAAGTCAGCCTGAAGCTGAGCGGAGAGGCCGTCGGCACCATCTACCGGCACCACCCCCTCAGCCCCTGTCACGAATGGGAGGCCTCCGCCGCCTAGCCCCGGGACGAAAGCCTCATGGCCGTCCGCGCGGGCGCAGCGCGCTGACGACGATCGTGATGGCCGAGGTGACGATGACCAGGTCGAACACCGTCTGCACGATGACCGCCGCCTTCGCCGCCTGGCCGACGGGAACGATGTCGCCGTACCCGATCGTGCCCAGCGTCACCACCGCGAAGTACAGCGCGTCCAGCCTGGTGCGGATCCCGGCGAACTGATCGGCCATCACCACGTACGTGGCCGCGAAGAAGACCACCACCACGTTGACGCCGGTCAGCAGCATCGTGACCTGCTCCACCAGGAGCCGTTCCGGGCGCAGCGCCCGCTGCACCTGCCGCGTGAGCAGCCAGGTCAGGATGGCCAGACCCGCCAGGGACGCGAAGGAGCGCCACTGGAACAGGCCGCCTCCCGCCCCCGGCCCCGCCTGCGGCAGTGGCACGACGAAGTAGAGGCCGGTGACGACCGCGATGGCGCCCGCCGTCCGCGTCCATGCCAGCATGCGGGCTCCGTAAGGGGACATGCGGTCAACGTTCCGCGGTCGCCCGGCGCGCAACGTGGGACACGGTATGGAATCGCCCAAGAATGTCGGGGATCTTCTCCGTCTCGGAGGTGACGCCCCGTCGCCCCGCAGGCGGACGACGGCAGGCGCCCCCGACTTCTAACGTCAGCGGCATGTTCAACGACCAGGTGACATTTCGCCGCGTGGCGGCCGGCACCGTCCTCATCGTGGCCCCGCTGCTCCAGGCCGTGGCCGTCGTCGTCGATCCCGGCACCTGGGGCGACGACAGGGAGGCCGTCAGCTACGGCGACAACCCCGCGCTCGCGCAGACCGAATCGGCGCTGTACCACTGGAGCTGGATGCTGATGGCCGTCGCGGCCCTCGGGCTGGCCCATCTCACCCGGCGCAAGGCGACCAGGCTCGGCCACATCGCGGGCGCGGCGACGGTCATCGGGTACATCTCCACCTCCGCGCTGCTGATGAGCGACCCGGTCGAGTGGTGGCTGGGCCGGCACTACCCGCCGGAGCAGGCGCAGAAGATCCTCGACGAGATGCTGAACCTGCCCGGCGTCGTCATCGGCTTCCACATGCCGTGGATCTTCTTCGCGGTCCTCGGCCTGCCGCTGCTGACCGTGGCCGTGTGGCGGGCGGGCTTCGTCGGCTGGTGGGTGCCGCTGCTGGTGTTCGTCGGGTACGTCGCCTCCTTCCCCCTGGAGTACGGGCCCGTGACCGTGGCGTTCTGGGCCCTGCCGGTGATCGGCCTGGGCTGGACGGGGCTGAAGATCCTGCGCATGGGTGACGAGGCGTGGGCCGCCTACTACCCGTCCGCCGTCCACGACAGGACGGCCGTCCCGGCCCAGGGGTAGGCCGTCACGTGGGCAGGGGCCGGTCGTCCACCACGTGCTTCATCACGAGGGTGGAGTTGAGCCTCTGCACGCCGGGGAGCGCGGCCAGGACGTCGTCCTCCAGCTCCTGGTACGCGGTCAGGTCGGCGGTGACGATCCGCAGCAGGTAGTCGGGGTCGCCGAACAGCCGCTGCGCCTGCACCACCTCCGGCACCCGGGCGACGGCCGCCTCGAACCCCAGGAGCGTCTCGCGGTCCTCCTGGCGCATGGTGACGAACACCAGCGCCTGGAACGTCAGCCCGAGGGCCGCGGCGTCCACGATCGCCCGGTAGCCGCGGATCGTCCCGCCGCGTTCGAGCTCCCGGAGCCGGCGATGGCACGGCGACACGCTGAGGCCCACCCGCGCCGCCAGCTCGGTGACCGTCAGACGGCCGTCCTGCTGCAGCAGCGCAAGAATCTTCCGGTCGATCGCGTCCATGGAGCAGATCCTTCCACCAAGACGCCTCTGGCGGGCGAAAGTTGGAAGCCTCTTCGGCGTCACGAGCACTATTCTTCCCATATGACCAGCTAGCGGGGGGATTCTGCTCCATGGCCGCCAGTTCCGTGCTCGCCTTCTGGGCGGTCGCACTCCTGCTCATCGTCGTCCCGGGCGCCGACTGGGCGTTCACCATCGGCGCGGGGCTGCGCGGCCGCTCCGTGGGCCCGGCGGTGGGCGGGCTGGTCGTCGGCTACGCGGCCATCACCGTCGTCGTCGCGGCCGGCGTGGGCGCCCTGGTCGCCGGGAACCCGGTCATCCTCACCGGCCTCACCCTGGTGGGCGGCCTCTACCTGGTGTGGCACGGCGCCATGACCTTCGCCCGTCCCTCCACCCCCGCCTCCCCGCGGGAGGCCGCCGCCGGCACCGACCGGGCCGTCTTCCTGCGCGGCATCGGCGTCAGCGCGCTCAACCCCAAGGGCCTGCTGATCTTCCTCGCCCTGCTCCCGCAGTTCACGAACCTGCACGGCGCCTGGCCGGTGTCCGCGCAGATCGGCGTGCTCGGCCTGACCTTCATGATCACCTGCGGGCTGTTCTACCTCGGCGTGGGCCGGCTCACCCGGGTCGTCCTGCACGGCCGCCCCGCCGCCGCCCGCCTCATCAGCCGCCTGTCGGGAGCCGCCATGGCCGCCATCGGCGCCTGGCTCATCATCGACCACCTGCTGCGCTGACGGCGTACGGCGGAAACCTCGGCGCGCGGCGGGCAAGCGGCGAGCGAGCGGCCGACAAACCGCTTGCCGGAGGTCCGGGCCCCCGCACATGATCGGGTATGACGGTGACACGGGAGCTGCTCGCCTACTACGAGCAGGACAGGGAGCACGGCAGGCTGCGCGAGGGGCGCGGCCGGTGGGAGTTCTGGCGCACGCAGGACGTGCTGCGCCGGACACTGCCGCCGGCGCCGGCGCGCGTGCTGGACGTGGGCGGCGGAACCGGGGTGCACGCCGAGTGGCTGAGCGCCGACGGCTACGACGTGGAGTTGCTGGATCCGGTCCCCCTGCACGTCGAGCGCGCCGCGGAGTTGCGCGGGGTGAGCGCGCGGCTGGGCGACGCCCGGCATCTGCCGGTTCCGGACGCGAGCGTGGACGCGGTTCTGCTGCTGGGGCCGCTCTACCACCTTTCCGAGCGAACCGACCGGGTGCGGGCCCTGTCGGAGGCCCGGCGTGCCGTACGGCCTGGCGGCCTGGTGGCGGCCGCGACCATCAACCGTCACGCGGCCGTGCACGACACCGTCTACCTGGGCGACTACCTGGGCGAGCCTGAGCGGCAGGCGGCGCACGCCGCCGCGACCGACGGGATCATGCTCTCTCCCGGGCGCGGCTTCACCGCCTACTTCCACGATCCGGACGAGGTTCCGGGCGAGTTCGCCGACGCCGGGCTGCCCGAGGCCCGGCGGTACGGGCTGGAGGGCGCCTTCTGGCTCTACGGCGACATCGACGACTGGCTCGACGACCCGGAACGCCGCACGCTCCTCCTCGACGCCCAGCGCTCCATGGAGAGCGTGCCGTCGCTCCTCGGCGTCAGCGGCCACATGCTGACCGCCGCCTACCGGGACCGTCACATGTCAGCTTCTCGGCCGTGAACGACCGAGCTTGCAGCTCCTGGCCGTCGATGGCTTCGACGGGGTCTGGTCCGCGTCAGGCAGCGTGACTCACTGCCCAGTCCGTCACACCGCGTGCGGCGATGTTGCGGGCTGCGTTGACGTCGGCGTGCTCAGCGAAGCCGCACGACGTACAGCGGAAGGTTTCCTGGTTGGGCCGGTTGCGCTTGTCCACGTGCCCGCACGCCGAGCACCCCTGCGAGGTGTAGGCGGGGTCGACGTGGACGAGCGCGACCCCGGTGCGGGCAGCCTTGTAGGCGATGAATCGGCCGAGCTGGTGGAAGCTCCACGTGTGCAGCGTGACCCGCTGGGGCTTGCGAAGCCGTACCCGGTCCCGGATGCCGTGGAGGTCTTCCAGGGCGATGCCGTTCCCGGTGCGTTCTGCCTCGGTCACGATCTGCTTGGCGATGACATGGTTGGTGTTGGCGGCGAACCGTGCCTCGGCCCGGCGCCGTTTTTTCAGTAGCCGCTTGGCGGACTTGGTGCGCTTGGCCTGCAAGCGGCGGCGCAGCTCGCGCTGGCGGTGGCGGACAGCGTTCAACCCCTTGCCGCAGTGTCGGCTGCCGGTGCTGGTGGTGGCGATGTTGACGATGCCCAGATCCACCCCCAGGAAGGCGTCCGGGTCCTTGATGCGGGGGTCGGGCATGTCGCAGGTCGCGATCAGGAACCACATGCCGTCGCGGTAGAGGAGATCGGACTCGCCCTTGCGGTGTGCCGACAGGGTCTTGAGCTGTTCGGCGGAGGCGGTGAACCTCAGGTTCTTCAGCCTCCCGGTCACCGACCAGATCGACACCGTCCGCGCGGCGATCTGCCAGGACAGGCAGCGGTCGTCGAACGGCTGGGCGGCGTCGGCGCGGAAGGCGATCGACGTGGATTCGGCCCGTACCCGGCGGGCGGAGCCCACCTTGCCCAGGTTCCCGGCTCGGATATTGGCATGCAGGGTGGCGTAGGCGTCGGCGACCTTCTTGATGACGTGCTGCGCGGCCTGGGCGGCCAGCCCGTACCCGTCCTTGATCTGCGTGTAGGTGTGCTTGCGCAGGTCGTAGTTGCGAAACGTGCGCTGCTCATGGGCTTGGCGGGAGACATGGCAGGCGGCCGTGTTGACCGCGCGCAGGGTCGCCTCCAGCGCCGCACCCTGCTCGGGCGTCGGCAGGAGCTTCACCTGCACCACCAGCCTCATCATCGAACACATTATCGCTCGGTCCATGTCGCCGCGATGGGAATCCGATCCCGATATCCGCCGGGGGCGCACCGTCGTCTGCAGCCTTCACGCCCATGTGGTCTTCACCCCCATATACCGGCGGAACGTGTTCACCGACGAGATGCTGCGCCGCTGTGAAGCCATCATGATCGAGGTGTTCGACACCTTCGGCGCCGTCCTGGTCGAGTTCGACGGCGAGCACGATCATGTGCACCTGCTGGTCCGCTACCCGCCCAAAGTGGCCCTGTCGGTCCTGGTCGGGCGTGAACGCCCGGGGTTTCACGCCAGATTCCGCTGAACGGCCACCTGCCTCGTGGTCAGGGCTTCCTGAGCGTCGGTGATGCGGCCGATCATCGACGCCGCCAGGGCCGCGACGACGATCCACAGCGCGACGCTCCCCATGTCGGCCATGGCCACGACCGCCAGGCCCTCCAGATCGTCCAGGGACTCCACCTCGTCGGCCTGGCCGAGGACGCGGCTCGCCACGTAGGTCACCGACGAGGTGAGCACCCAGAGCGTCCACCAGGCGGTGATCACCCGGAGCCGGCGCGGCGGGGCGGCCGGCCGGGAGGCGGCCCAGATGTCGTCGACCAGCTGTTTGGGGTACCACCAGCAGACGATCGGCACCGCCCAGGCGAGGACCAGCCAGGGCCTGGGATGCCGGTGCCCGTCCGGCGCCAGCAGCTCGGCGTTCGACCGGACCCGGAAGAGCCAGACGAGGAACGCCACGGCGGCCACCACGAACGTCCCCGTCTGCACGAACGCCGAGCCGGTGTAGACGAGGTCGCTCGCGTCGAGCTCGGCGTCGCTGACCGAGTAGGGGTCGGTCAGCAGGCGGTCGATGACCGACACCTCCCACACGTCCGACGCGGCGGACGCCAGGCCCGCCAGGCAGTCGAGCGCGAGCGCGCCGAGAGCGAGGTTGGCCAGGCTGCGTACCGGCAGCAGCGGCAACGGTGGCTGCCATGCCGATGGCGACGATGGGGGGTACACGTCACGCCCTTCACAACGGATCCGATGGGACGACCCGCCAGTATCACCGGCACGGCGGGCCCCGCGGGAGGGCGTCTTCCACCCCGCACCCTTTTGTGATCAACTTGGGACTCCCCGGCCGCGCCCGCTCGCACCGTAGGAAAGCCTTAAGGAAGCCGTAAATGGGCTGCGCCAAGCTGAAGGCACATGAGGACGGCGGCCCTCACGGGGGCGCCGCGACGAAACGCGACACAGGGAGCAGAAGATGGCGAGCAGGCTGGTGGTCTCGGCGTTCCTTTCACTGGACGGCGTCATGCAGGGTCCCGGTGGCCCCGGCGAGGACGACTCCCACGACTTCCCGCACGGCGGATGGCTGCCCCCGCACGTGGACGAGGGCTTCGGCGAGATCATGGGCGAGCAGCTCGCCCGCGCGGACGGGATGCTCCTGGGCCGCCGGTCGTACGACATCCTCTCCTCGCACTGGCCGAACGTGCCCGACGAGGAGGGCGGCGCCGAGATCAACAGCATGCCCAAGTACGTCACCACGAGGTCGCCGATGGACGCCACGTGGCGCAACACCCGGGTGCTGGTGGGCGACGCCGCCCAGACGGTCGCCGACCTGAAGCGCGAGACCGACGGCGAGATCCTCGTCCAGGGCAGCAGCGACCTGCTGCGCACCCTGCAGCGGGCCGAGCTGGTGGACGAGTACCGCCTGCTGGTCTTCCCCGTCATCCTGGGCGAGGGGAAGCGCCTGTTCGCCGAGGGCACCGCCCCTGCCGGGCTGAAGCTCACCGGATCGAGGACCACGGGCGCCGGCGTCGTCTACGTCACCTACGACTGGGCGGGCAAGCCCTCGTACGGCTCCGTCGTCTGACGCGCACGCGGCCCGGGCCGTTCAGGGTGTCCCTCCGACCGGACGCTCCTCCTTCCCGGCGCCCGCGACGGAGGACGGGACGGCGGACGGGACGAACCTGCTCTGCGCCCGCTTGCCGGCCTCCACCGCCGCGTTCCCGCGCTCCAGCAGCTCCGCCTGGTACTCCGCGAGCGCCGAGGCGAGGTCGCGCTCGCCCCGGCCGGCCTCGGCCAGCAGCTCGGCCAGCAGGACGGCGTCCAGCAGCGCGGTGTTCGCCCCGTTGCCGCCGCTGGCCAGGGTGAGGTGCGCGGCGTCGCCGAGCAGCGTGACGCGGCCTGCCGGCCAGGGCGGCATCGGCCGGTCGAAGACCTTGGACCGGCCGACGGCGCTCATGTCGGCACCGCGCACCAGGTCCCGCAGGTCGGGGTGCCATCCGTCGATGAGCTCCAGCACCGGCTCGCGCGCGTCGCTCCGGCCGCTCTCGCGTGCCGCCGGGTGCCCCGGCGGCACCAGCAGCACCCATCGCACATAGCTGTCCCGGTACGGCATGTCCAGGCCGGGGGCCAGCTCGGCGGCGGCCGCGGACGGCTCCCTGCCGAACTCCATCCGACCCAGCATCAGCGTGGTGCCGGGGCCCTTCACCATCGTGCCGCGCCCCGGCACCAGCTCCAGGAAGCGGCCGGTGAGCGGGGTGCGGCCCATCGCCCCGCACAGGTCCGCGTCGACGAGCCCCACCTCGGGCGCCAGGTACCGCCGCACCACGGAGTTCCCGCCGTCGGCGCCGACCAGCACCTCGCCCGTGGCCCGCGTGCCGTCGGCGAAACGCGCGGTCACGGTCCCGTCCGCCTCCTCGGCGACGCCTGTCAGCCGCTTGCCGTGCTCGACCCGCCGCCCGAGGTCCCCGAGCAGGATCCGGCGCAGCACCTGCCGGTCGAACGCCCTCGCCTCCTCCGGCGGTCCCGGCAGGTCGCCGCTCAGCAGCGTGAGCTGCTCGTCGAACAGCAGCCCCGGCCCGGCCAGGCTGCCGCTGGTGGCCTCGACCAGCTCGTACAGCCGTTGCGGCAAGCTGCCGCGCAACGCCTCCATCGCCGGCGGCGCGAGCCCGATCCGGTAGCCCTGGGCCCGCTCGCCGCTGCCGTCGTCGGCCTCGTACACGCGTACGTCCAGGCCGGCGCGGACCAGTGCGTGCGCGAGCGTCAGCCCGCCGAGCCCTGCCCCGATCACCAGAATCCGTGTCACCGTGACCCTCCCGTCCTAGGTGAACACCGTTAACGTGTACATTGTTCACGTAGACGGCACCGGCGTGTCAACCCCCGGCGGCGCGGCATGCATCGACCAGGAGGTGTGTGTGGACGGGCCGACGCGGCGACGTCGCGCTGGTCGAAGACGTACGTCCGACCTGGGGCGGGTGCTGGGCCTCGGGGGTCAGCCGGGCGCTCGCCGACGGAGCCGGCGCGTCACCGGCCCGGCGTGCCCGGGGGCCGGGTCCGGCCGAGCTCGGCCAGGCGGGCCAGCGCGGGCAGGGCGCCGGCGATCGCCCGCCGCTGCTCGGCGGTCAGCTGCGCGACCAGCGGAGCCAGATGGCGCGTGCGGTCCTCGTGGCGTGAGCGCCCGATCCGCCGGCCGGCCTCGGTGAGGTGGACGAGGACGGCGCGCCCGTCGCTCGGGTCGGGGCGGCGCTCGACCAGCCCGTCGCGCTCCAGCCGGGTGACGAGCTGGGTGATGGCGGGCTGGCTGACCTGCTCCGTCCTGGTCAGGTCGGTCAGCCGCAGCGGGCCGTCGGCGCACGCGAGGGTGTCCAGCACCGACAGCGTCGTGAACGACAGCTTCTCCAGCGTCGGCAGCCGGATGTAGAAGCGGTTGAAGCTCTCGACGGCCGCGGTGAAGGCCTCCACGTCCAGGTCGTCGTCCGGGGTCTCGACCACCCCCCCAATATATCGCGAACTTATATAAGATGCTTATGATGTCGGCGCACACATCTGTCAGCGTGAGAAGAGGTACGCATGACTGTTCGTATCGGCATCAACGGGTTCGGGCGGATCGGCCGCAACGTCTTCCGCGCCGCCGTCGCGCGGAACGCGGACGTGGAGATCGTCGCGGTCAACGACCTCGGCGACGTGGCGACCATGGCCCACCTGCTGGCCTACGACTCGATCCTGGGCCGCTTCCCCGGCGAGGTCACCGCCGAACCGGGCGCGATCCACGCCGGTGACGCCACGGTCAGGGTGCTGGCCGAGCGCGACCCCGCCGACCTGCCCTGGGGCGACCTGGGAGTGGACGTGGTCATCGAGTCCACCGGCGTCTTCACGCAGGCCGCCAAGGCCCGCGCGCACGTCGAGGGCGGCGCGAAGAAGGTCATCATCGCCGCCCCCGCCAGCGGCGAGGACGTCACGATCGTGCTCGGCGTGAACGACGACGCCTACGACCCCGAGCGCCACACGATCATCTCCAACGCCTCCTGCACCACCAACTGCCTCGGCGTCCTGGCCAAGGTGCTGCATGACGCCGTCGGCATCGAGTCGGGCATGATGACCACGGTCCACGCCTACACCCAGGACCAGAACCTCCAGGACGCCCCGCACAAGGACCTGCGCCGCGCCCGCGCCGCGGCCCTCAACATCGTGCCCACCTCCAGCGGGGCGGCCAAGGCCATCGGCCTGGTCCTGCCCGAGTTGCAGGGCCGTCTCGACGCCTTCGCCCTGCGGGTGCCCGTCCCCACCGGCTCGGTCACCGACCTGACCGTCACCACCCGCCGGCCGACCACCGTGCAGGAGGTCAAGGAGGCCTACGCCGAGGCCGCCGCCGGCCCGTACAAGGGGCTGCTGTCCTACACCGAGGCGCCCATCGTCAGCACCGACATCGTCACCGACCCCGCGTCCTGCGTCTTCGACGCCGAGCTCACCCGGGTGCTGGGCACACAGGTGAAGGTGGTCGGCTGGTACGACAACGAGTGGGGCTACTCCAACCGCCTCATCGACCTGGCCCTCCTCGTGGGCGGCACGCTCTAGGGGCCACCGTCACCAGCGCCGCCATCAACGTGTGGCTCCGCGCCTCATGAAACACGACGGGCCGGGGGGTAGGAGCCGTCTCGCAGGTCGGCGACGGCGTCGGGGTGCCGGGGCTGCCAGCCCAGCCGGTCGCGTGCCCGCTCCCCGCTGACGGACTGGTCGAGTGCCAGGGCGTCGGCGAACAGCGCGCCGAGTTCCTCTCGCGCCTGGTCCAGCGGCCAGACGCGCGGCTCGGCGAGGATTCCGGCGGCCTGGCCGGCGGCGATGGCCAGGTCCCGGACGGGAACCGCCGGCTGGCTCACGCCGTGCCACAGCGTTCCGGCGGGCGCTTGCTCGACCACTCTGGCGAAAAGGTCCGCCAGGTCGTCGAGGTGGACCATGGGCCAGCGCACCGTCGAGTCCGCGATGATCAGGGGCGCCCCATGCTTGCGGGCCAGGTCGACCAGCAAGGCGGGGATGCCGCCGCCGCGACCGTGCACGATGCCGGGTCGGATCACGGTGGCGCGGACGCCGTTCTCGGCGGTGGCGAGCACCTGGTGTTCGATGCCGGGCCGGTATCCCACGATCGGGATCGGGTCGGTGGGCGTTTCCTCGTGGGCGGTCGCCGCCCCCGTGGCGCCCAGGACCCAGACGCCGCTGGTGTAGACGAACGCGCGCCCCGTGCCGCGCAGCGGGCCGGTCAACGCCGCGACGGCCGCGGCGTCGGCGGCGGCGTCACCGGTGGGCGTGGCCAGATTGATCACCGCGTCGATGTCGGGGGTGACCGCCGCTGTGAGCGAATCCGGGTCGGTCAGGTCGCCGATTCGCCGCTCGTACCGCTCCTCCGGCCGATCGCCGCCTGGACGGGCGAGTTCCACGACCTGGTGGCCGGCTGCCGCCAGCCTTTCGGCGACGGCCGAGCCCAGGTAACCACGAGCTCCTACGATCAGAGTACGCATCTCAACACTCCCTCGAAAATTTCGATGTCGAAACTTTAGGTCGAAACTCTCCCATGGTCAAACTCTTCGACATCGAAGACTTAGACTGTGAGAGAAGCCGCCTGACCCGGGAGGGAAGACCGTGACCGACGCGACCGAGCAGGACGGGGTCGATGTGATCATTCGGGAGTGGCAGGCGGTGCGGCCCGACCTGGACTGTTCCCCCATGGCGGTCGTCGGCCGCCTTTCCCGGGCGTCACGGCTGCTCGAACGCGCGATCAAGGACGAGTTCGCCGAGCACGGCCTGGAGTCCTGGGAGTTCGACGTGCTGGCCACACTGCTGCGCGCGGGGCCGCCCCACGTCCTCAGCGCAGGAGAGCTGAGCAGCGCGGGCATGGTGAGTTCGGCGGCGTTGACGAACCGCGTCGACCGGCTGGTGAGCAAGGGACTGGTCGAGCGCGAGGTGGACCCGGCGCATCGGCGACGTGTCCTGATCTCCTTGTCCGAACAGGGGCTGCGGCTGGTGAACCAGGTCGTCGAACACCACCTCGCCAACGAGCGCCGGCTTCTGGAGGGACTGCCCGTGGCCGGACGCGATCAGCTCGCCGCGCTGCTACGCCGCCTGCTCGTCTCCCTCGGAGACAACGGACGGCAACCGGCCGACACCTGATGCCGGAACCTACGTTTCTGCCCGAAACGCTCCATCCCCGATGAGCCGGGACCGGTGTAACGATTGGCTGTGAACCGGGTCCGGAACACGACGGCCTTACGCCACGCGTGGAACGCTACATCCCCGTCGTCTACCAAGGATCGGATGGGGATCACGTGTCATCGGGTTTCCCTGCGTCGTCAGGGCGGGGGCGTTCCAGGTGGATGGCCGCGGCGGGCGTCGCGGCGGCGCTCGTCCTCGCGGGCTGCACTCCGGAGAGCACCACGGGCAACGGCACGGGCGACAAGGCGCCCACCTCGGAGGCGTCCGGCGCCTCCTCGCCGCCCGCGGCCGGTGAGATCCGCAAGCCGCCGCCGGTGGACGCCGCCTGGCCGCGCTGGGGCTTCACCCACACGGGCGTCAGCGCGAACAACGTCAGCCCGCGGTTCGAGCAGGACGTGGCCGGGGCGCTGGCCCGGACGCCGATGCTGCAGAACCAGCACATCATGGGCTTCGGCGCGCTCAACCCGGAGCCGCGGCCCGGCGAGTTCTTCTGGGAGGACCTCGACAGCCGGATGAGCCTCATGCGCGAGTCGGGCGCCACCCCGGTCATGACGTTGTGCTGCGCCCCCGACTGGATGAAGGGCGGTCCCCAGGGCCCGACCGAGGAGTCGGCGTGGAAGGAGCACCTGGAGGACGCCCCGTACCCGGAGCACTTCGACGACTTCGCCAAGCTGGCCGCGGCCGTCGCCACCCGGTACACCGACGTGAAGTACTTCATGGTCTGGAACGAGCTGAAGGGCTTCTGGCGGGACCACGCCAAGCCGGCGGACGTCAAGGGCTATACGGAGCTGTACAACAAGGTGTATGACGCGGTCAAGGCGGCCCGGCCGGACGCCCAGGTGGGCGGCCCGTACATCGGCTTTGACAGCGACAACGAAGGACCGTCGGAGCTGCGCGGCCCGTGGGGCGTGGTCAACCAGAACGCGCTCGACGCCTTCGAGTACTGGTTCAAGAACAAGAAGGGCGCCGACTTCGTCGTGGTGGACGGCGCCTCCCCCACCGAGACGCACGAGCTGCGGCCGGACGAGTTCGGGGCGCTGGCCAAGTTCGGCGCGATCACCGCGTGGCTGCGCGAGCGGACCGGTGACCTGCCGGTCTGGTGGTCGGAGTGGTACGTCGTGCCGGAGGACGGCACCACCTGGCCCGAGCCGAAGCGCCTGGCCGTGCAGGCCGTCTCGATGATGGAGTTCGCCCGCAGCGGCGCCGCCACCGCCCTGTACTGGAACCCGCAGGCCAAGGAGGGGGAATGCCGGGCCTGCATGTGGGCGCCCGGCACCGGCTCGATGCTGCCGACGGGGCAGCTGGTGAGCGAGTTCGCCCGCTGGTTCCCCGCGGGGGCCGAGCTGGAGGACGTCACCTCCTCCGACCCACGGGTCCGCGTGCTGGCGCAGGAGCAGCAGCTGCTGGCGGTCAACACGGCGGACAAGGCCGTCACGGCGACCGTGGACGGCAGGCAGGTCACGCTCCAGCCGTACGAGATCAAGTGGAGCGGCCGCTAGAACCGCTCAGCCCCCGGCGGGGCACGGTGGTCGTCGGCCGCCCGAACTCTGTCGGCACTATACCCAGTAAGATTGTTGACAATATTGTCGCCCGAGATCTAGCCTCCTGGGACACCGCGAGGGAAAGGGCGACGATGCCGCACCGGGACGGCCCGATCACCGGCGAACAGGCGAAACAGCACGCGCTCGTACGGCTGCGCGAAGCCATCACGCGGGGGGACATGGTTCCCGCCCAGCGCCTGGTGGAGGCCGAGCTCGCCGAGCAGTTCGGGGTGACCCGGGCGAGCATCCGCGCCGCGCTGATCGACCTGACCGCCGCGGGCCTGGTCGAGCGCATCCCCAACCGGGGCGCCCGCGTACGGGTCGTCAGCGTCGAGGAGGCGGTCGCCATCACCGAGTGCCGGATGGTGCTCGAAGGGCTGTGCGCGGCCAAGGCGGCGGCGCGGGCCACCGACGAGCAGGCGGCCGAGCTCGCCGCGCTGGGCGAGGCGATGGCCAAGGCGGTCGCCGACGGCGAGCCCCTGACCTACTCGGAGCTCAACCATCGGTTGCACGCCCGCATCCGCGACATCTCCGGGCAGCAGGTGGCGGTCGAGCTGCTGGAGCGGCTCAACGCCCAGCTGGTCCGGCACCGCTTCCAGCTCGCGCTTCGCCCCGGGCGGCCCCAGCGGTCGCTCGACGAGCACCTGGCGCTGATCGAGGCGATCCGCGCCCGCGACCCGAAGGCGGCCGAGGCCGCCGCGCACGCCCACCTGGCCAGCGTCATCGAGGCGCTCAGCGACACCTGACGCCGTCCGGTGGCACGGCTCCCCCATCCCTCGAGGAGGACAACCCGATGACAGACGCCGTGAACCAGGCAGCTCCGGCGCCGTCCACCCTGGTCGTCAGCGCGCACGCCGGCGACTTCGTCTGGCGCGCGGGCGGGGCGATCGCCCTGGCCGCCGCGCGGGGCGAGAAGGTGACGATCGTGTGCCTCTCCTACGGCGAACGCGGCGAGTCCGCGAAGGCCTGGCGCGAGGGCAGATCGCTCGACGAGATCAAGGAGCTGCGGCGCGGGGAGGCGGAGCAGGCCGCGGCCACCCTGGGGGCCGGCATCCGCTTCCTCGACGCCGGCGACTACCCGCTGCGGGAGACGCCCGAGCTCGTCGACGAGCTGGTGCGCCTCTACCGGGAGGTGGCGCCCACGGTGGTGCTCACCCACCCGCCGGAGGACCCGTACAACGGCGACCACCCCGCGGCGGCCCGGATGGCGCTGGAGGCCCGGGTGCTGGCGCAGGCCGTCGGCTACCCGGCGCCGGGTGAGCCGCTCGGGGCGCCGCCGGTGTTCTTCTTCGAGCCGCACCAGCCCGAGATGTGCGGCTTCACCCCGCAGGTCCTGCTCGACATCACCGAGGTCTTCGACACCAAGCGCAAGGCCATGGAGTGCCTGCCCGCCCAGCGGCACCTGTGGGACTACTACACCGACCTGGCCACGCGCCGGGGCGTGCAGCTCAAGCGCAACGCCGGCCCCAACCTGGGGCTGCCCCACACCACGTACGGCGAGGCGTACATGCGGCCGTACCCGCAGGTGACGGGCGTCCTGGCATGAGCGGGGTGATCGTCACCGGCGTCCGCCGGGCGGACGCGGACGCGGTGGCCGCGCTGGCGGGGTTCGGCGTGGCGACCGTGCACGAGGCGCTGGGCCGTACGGGAAGCCTGGGCCCGGGGCTGCGGCCGATCCAGCAGGGCGTGCGCGTCTGCGGCACCGCGGTGACCGCCCTGTGCCGGCCCGGCGACAACCTCATGATCCACGCGGCGGTCGAGCAGTGCCGCCAGGGCGACGTGCTGGTGGTCACCACCACCTCGCCGTCCACCGACGGCATGTTCGGCGAGCTGTTGGCCACGGCCCTCCAGCGGCGCGGCGTGCGCGGGCTGGTCATCGACGCCGGCGTGCGCGACACCGCCGAGCTGCGCGCGATGGGGTTCCCGGTCTGGTCGGCGGCCGTCTGCGCGCAGGGCACGGTCAAGGCCGCCGCCGGGTCGGTCAACGTGCCCGTGGTCGTCGGGGGCCGGCTCGTCCGGCCCGGCGACGCGGTGCTCGCCGACGACGACGGGGTGATGCTCGTGCCCCGCGACCTGGTCGCCACAGCCGTGGAGGCGGCCGAGGCCAGGACGGCGAAGGAGGAGGCCTCGCGGGCCGCCTTCGCCGCGGGCGAGCTGGGCCTGGACCGCTACGGGCTGCGCGCGACGCTGGCCCGGCTCGGCGTGCGTCACGTGACGGCCGAGGAGTACGAGCGCGAGGGGACGGCGCCATGACCTCCGGACCCACGCCCCGGCACGGCGCCCCGATCCTGGACGGTGGGCTGCCCTGCGTGCTGATGCGCGCGGGCACCTCCAAGGGCGCCTACTTCCTCGCCGGGGACCTGCCGGCGGACCGGGCGGACCGCGACGACCTGCTGCTGCGCGTCATGGGCAGCCCCGACCCGCGCCAGATCGACGGCCTGGGCGGGGCCCACCCGCTGACCAGCAAGGTGGCGGTCGTCTCCCGCTCCGCCGACGACGCCGCCGACGTCGACTACCTGTTCCTGCAGACGGGCGTCGAGACCGCGCAGGTCAGCGACCGGCAGAACTGCGGCAACCTCCTCGCCGGGGTGGGCCCGTTCGCCGTCGAGCGCGGGCTGGTCCCGGCCGCCGACGGCGAGACCACCGTGCGCGTCCGCATGCTCAACACCGGCGAGCTGGCCGCGGCCACCTTCCCGACCCCGGGCGGCGTGGTCCGCTACGACGGCCCCACCGAGATCTCCGGCGTGCCGGGGACCGCCGCGGCCATCGTCATCGAGTTCCCCGGAGACGCGAGCGGCCGGCCGCTGCTGCCGACCGGCCACGTCCGCGACGAGGCGGCCGGCGTCACGGTGACGTGCGTGGACAACGGCATGCCCGTGGTCCTCCTCCGGGCCGCCGGCCTCGGCGTCAGCGGGTACGAGAGCCCCGCCGAGTTGGAGGGGGACGAGGCGCTGGCCGCCCGGCTGCGCGAGGTCCGCCTGGCCGCGGCCGAGCTGATGGGCCTCGGCGACGTCAGCGGCACGACCGTGCCCAAGCTCACGCTGCTGGCGCCGCCCAGGAGCGGCGGTGCCGTCTGCACCCGGACGTTCATCCCGGTCCGCTGCCACACCGCCATCGGCGTGCTGGGCGCGGCGAGCGTCGCCGCCGGTCTGCTCGTCCCCGGCGGGGTGGGCGAGGACCTGGCCGTGCTTCCCGAGAACGGGAGCCGGGTGCGCGTCGAGCATCCGACGGGGTTCCTCGACATCGAGACCGCTGTCGAGCAGGGCCCCTCCGGCGCTCCCCACGCGGCCCGCACCGCCGTCGTCCGGACGGCCCGCAAGATCTTCGACGGCACGGTGTTCCCGCGCCCGCCCGCATCCGGCTCCTGAGGAGGCTCCCCGATGGCCCCACCCCTGGGAGACATCGCCCATCTCGGCCATGTCGAACTCTTCACCCCCGACCCCGACCGCAGCCTGTGGTTCTTCACCCAGCTGCTCGGCATGACCGAGAACGGCCGCTCGGGCGAGTCCGTGTACCTGCGTACGTGGGACGACTACGAGCACCACAGCCTCACGCTCACCGCCCACCCGACCTCGGGCCTGCGCCGCACGGCGCTGCGCACGTCGAGCGAGGAGGCGCTGAACGCCCGCGTCAAGGCCCTGGAGGAGGCCGGCATGGGCGGCGCGTGGGTGGAGGACGAGCCCGGGATCGGGCCGCTGTACGTCACCCGCGACCCGGACGGGCACGAGATCGCCCTGTACTGGGAGAGCGAGTGGTACGAGGCGCCGCCCGAGCTGCGTCCCGGGCTGAAGAACCAGCCGCAGGCCAAGCCGTGCCAGGGCGTCGGCGTGCGGCGGCTCGACCACGTCAACTTCCTGGCCGCCGAGGTCGCGCCCAGCTCCGGCTTCACGCACCGGCTGCTCGGCGCCCGGCCGACCGAGCAGATCGTGCTCGACAGCGGCAGGCTCAGCGCGCAGTGGCTGACCTTCACCAACAAGTCGTACGACATCGTCTACACCGAGGACCGGTCGGGGTCGCGAGGGCGCCTGCACCACGTCGCGTTCGCCACCGACTCCCGCGAGGACATCCTGCGGGCCGCCGACCTGTGCCTGGACAACGGCGTGCACATCGAGACCGGTCCGCACAAGCACGCCATCCAGCAGACGTTCTTCCTGTACGTCTACGAGCCGGGCGGCAACCGGATCGAGCTGTGCAACCCCCTGACCCGGCTGGTGCTCGCCCCCGACTGGCCGCTGATCACCTGGACCCAGGCCGAGCGGGCCAAGGGCCAGGCGTGGGGCCTGAAGACGATCGAATCGTTCCATACGCACGGCACCCCGCCACTCGACTGAGCCCGCCCTGCGAACCCACCCGGGCGCCGGCCAGGACGGTGACGACGACGTGGGCGGTGGACATCGGGGGGATTCTCTGGGGCGGTGATGGGGCCAGCACCGAAGGCGCGGACCGTCGGGCGGCCAGGTCAGGCTCACGGCCGTCCCAGATCACCGGTCAGGTGGTGCCGCACGAGGGGGGCCAGGATGGCGACGAGCGCTTCGCGTTCGAGCGAGGCGAGCGGCTCGACCTTCAGCACGTACCGGGCCGTCGCCACGCCCAGCAGGTGCGCGCCCGTGAGGCTCGCGCGCAGCTCGGCCCGGTCGGTGCCGATGGCGCGGGCGAGGGGCAGCATCACCTCGTCGGTCATGAACGAGGCCACCATCGCCGACGCGCTGGGCGAGGCCGACGCGCCGCGCACGATCGCGAGCAGCCGGGCTCCGGTGTCCGGGGCCTCCCAGAGCTCCAGATAACGCCTCGCCAGCCGCTCCCCCAGGTGGTCGACGTCGCCGTCGCGCACCAGCGCCGTCAGGGGCCGGGTGGGTGGATCGGCCCGCAGGGCGGCGTCGAAGAGCCCGTCCTTGCTGCCGAAGAACTGCAGGATCAGCGCGGGATCGACGCCGGCGGCCGACGCGACGCCGCGGATGGTGGTCGCCAGGTATCCATGCTCGGCGAAGCTCCGCTGGGCGGCCGCCAGGATCGCCTCGCGCGTTCCCGACACTCCCGGCCGTCGCCCGCCGGCTCCCTTCTGACGTGTCTCGGTCACCCCGGCAGAGTAACTCACCCTTGTTGAGTTCGGCGCCGGCGTCGTCTACGTTCAACTCACCATCGTTGAGTTATTCCGTGAGGGGTTCGGCATGTCACCAGCCGTAGTGATCACCGGAACGTCGTCAGGGATCGGCCGGGCCTCGGCGCTGGCCCTCCATGCCCGGGGCTTCACGGTCTTCGCCGGAGTGCGCAAGGAGGCGGACGGCCAGGCGTTGCGGGCCGCGTCCGGAGGCGGGATCGTCCCGGTCCGCATCGACGTCACGGACGAGGAGTCGATCGCGGCCGCCGTCCACCGGGTGGAGCGGACCGTCGGCGCGTCGGGGCTGGCCGGCCTCGTCAACAACGCCGGCATCGGCGCGCCCTGGCCGATCGAGCTGGTGCCCCTGGAGGAGTTCAGGCGTCACCTCGAGGTCAACCTGACCGGCCAGCTCGCCGTGACGCAGGCGTTCCTGCCGCTGGTCAAGCGCGCCCGGGGCCGGATCGTCAACGTCGGCTCGGAGGGCGGGCGCATCACGCTGCCGTTCCTCGGCCCGATCACCGCCGCCAAGCACGGCCTCGTCTCCGTCACCGACGCGCTGCGCATGGAGCTGCGCCCGTGGGGCGTGCACGTCAGCATCGTCGAGCCGGGCGCCACCCGCAGCGACGCCCCGGCCAAGCTGGTGGCGAGCGGCCGGCGGGCGATCGCCGACCGGTTCTCCCCCCAGGGCCGCGCCGACTACGGCGACGCGTTCGGACACGTCATCGAGAAGATCGCCGCGAACCACCGGCGCAGCGGCAGCCCGCCCGAGACGATCGCCCGCGCCGTCGTGACGGCGTTGACCGCCCGGCGGCCGAGAACGCGCTACCCCGTCGGCGGCCACGCCAAGCTGCTCACCCGGCTCCAGCGCGCGCTGCCGGACCGTGCCGTGGACGCCCTGTTCAGGCGCATGCTCGGCCTGGGCGGGTGAGCGTGAGGCCGTGCCCGCCGCTCCCCCGCGGTCTCAGGCGGCGGGGCCGCACCACCGGGTGAGGGCTTCGGCGAGGCCGGCGTCGTCGCTGCGGTCGCCGGCCCAGGCGAGGTAGCCGTCGGGACGGACGAGCATGCACCTCGCCGCAGCTGAAGCCTCGGCCGGGGCGACGTGGTCGACGCGGTCGCTCCACCCCGCCGGCGGGCCGAGCCGGGTGACGAGCACGAACCTCCCGCGGCGCAGCGCCTCGTACAACCTGCCCGGCGCGTCGCCGGCGAGCGCGAGATCGGGGACGCGTCTTCCCACCCACGCGTGGGCGCCGTCCGGCGCGGGGTAGCGGACCGCGATGCCGGAGAGCATGTTGAGCGCCACCGCGCGGCGCAGCGGCCGGATGTTCATGACGGCGCCGCTGACCTGGTTGCGCACCGCGCGCGCCACCGGCGAGCGCAGCAGCGCCAACCAGGTGAGGAGGCCGCTGGTGCGCAGGACGGTCCTGCCCACGGGGTGCCGCTCGGCCTCGTAGCTCTCCAGCAGCCCGGCCGGGGCCCAGCCCCGAACGGCCGCCGCCAGCTTCCAGCTCAGGTTGGCGGCGTCCTGCAGGCCGGTGTTCATGCCCTGGCCGCCGGCGGGCGCGTGCACGTGCGCGGCGTCGCCGGCGATGAACACCCGGCCCGCGCGGTAGTGGACGGCCTGCCGTTCCTCGCTGTGGAAGCGCGACATCCAGCGCGGATCGTGCATGCCGAAGTCGGTGCCGTAACACTCGCGGGTCAGCCGCTTCAGCTCCTCGAAGTTGACGGGGACGTCGTCCGGGAGGTCGCCGTCGGCGTGGTCGCGGCCGATGATGCGGTACCAGCCGTCACCGAACGGGGCGATGAACACGAAGCCCTGGCGAACACCGTTGACCGACAGCAGCTCCCGGGGCTTCTCCGTCAGCCTGACGTCGGCGAGCATCACCGAGCGGGCGACGGCGTGGCCGGGGAAGCCGATGCCGGCGGCCTCGCGCACGGTGCTGTGCCTGCCGTCCGCACCGACCACGTACGACGCCCGCAGGGTGCCGGCGTCCTCGTCGAGCGCGCGGACGCGCACCGTGACGCCTTCGCCGTCCTGCTCCACGCCGGTGACCTCGTGCCCGGACAGCAACTCGGCGCCGTTGCCGAGCGCGCGTCGCATCAGCAACCGCTCGATCTCGTACTGCGGGGTGACGAGCATGTACGGGTGCCGGCCCGGCAGGTCGGTCATGCCGATCACGACGTGGTCCCAGATCAGCAGGCCCGGGACCGTGGTGCCGCCGGCGATGGCCTGGTCGGCCAGGCCACGCATGTCGAGGAGCTCCAGGGTGCGCGCGTGCACGGCGAAGGCCCGCGAGAGCGGCGACTCGCCGGTACGGCGCTCGACCACCGTCACGCGCACCCCGGCGCCGGCCAGGTCTCCGGCGAGCAGGAGCCCTGCCGGGCCGGCTCCGACGATGATGATGTCCGCGTTCATGATGCTTCCTCCGTGAAGGGGATCGCCCTGAGGAACAGGGCCACGTGCGCGTCGACGTCCAGCGCCTCGGGGGGCCGCCCGACCGAGGGAGGGACGAGCAGAACCTGCAGCAGCGCGTGGGTCACCAGGGGCGAGACCAGCAGGAGGGCCGCGGCGTCCAGATCGACGTCGTCGATGAGCCCGGCCTCGCGGGCGGCGGCCAGCAGACCTTTCGCGCCGGCCAGCGCCCGCTCGGGGACGGCGTTCCGGAACGTCTCGCCGACGTGCGGCAACCTGGGCGTCTCGGCGATGACGATGCGGGCCAGCTCCATGTACTCGCGGTCCATGAGTCCGGCCAGGAGCCGGCGGGCGAAGACGTGCAGCGCGCTCTCCAGGGCGGCCCTCGACGTGACGGCCGGAGCCGCCTCCGGCGTGTCCTCCGTGGTGGTGATCAGGTGTTCGAGCACGTCGGCGAGGACCGCCTCCTTGCTCGGGTAACGCGTGTAGAGGGTCTCCTTGGACACCCCCGCCTCCTTGGCCAGGGCCGCCGTGCTCACCTGGGCGAAACCGTGCCGGAGGAACAGCGTCTTCGCCGCCGTCCGGATCTGGCGGACCTTGGCGTCCTCTTGCTCCATCCGAGCCTCTCTCCCCTTGCCGAACCGTACCGTACGGTTCGACCGTACTCCGGACTGCTGGCCCTCACAAGGCCGGATCGGACGCCGGGCCCGGGGCCCGGCGGTCCCGGGCCGGTCAGCGGGCGGGCGAGACCAGGCCGGCGTCGTAGGCGGCGATGACGAGCTGGACCCGGTCGCGGGCGCCGAGCTTGGCCAGCAGGCTGGCCACATGCGCCTTGGCGGTGCCGGGGCTGATGTGCAGGTGCGCCGCGATCTCGGCGTTGGACAGGCCGCGCCCGACCAGGGTCAGCACCTCGCGTTCGCGTCCGGTCACACCGCCGAGATCCCGCGAGCCCGGCGTGGAGGGGGGCCGGGCGGCGAACTCCCCGATGAGGCGGCGGGTGACGCCGGGCGCGATCAGGGCGTCCCCCGCCGCGACCACGCGGACGGCCGCCAGGATGTCCTCCAGCGCCATGTCCTTGACCAGGAAGCCGCTGGCCCCGGCCCGCAGGGCGGCGTAGACGTTGTCGTCGTCGTCGAAGGTGGTCAGGATGACGACCCGGGGGGCCGGCTCACCCGTTGTGATCATCTGGGTGGCCTCGATGCCGTCCATGCCGGGCATGCGGATGTCCATCAGCACCACGTCGGGGCGCAGCTCCCTGGCCAGCCGCACGGCCTGGGCGCCGGTCCCGGCCTCTCCGACGACGTCCGCGTCCGGCGTCCCGGCGATGACCGTGCGCAGCCCGGCGCGGATGAGCGGCTGGTCGTCGGCCAGCACGACCCGGATCGTCACCGCGCCCCCTCGGCACTCGTCATCGCGCCCGACGCGTGGTCGTCGTCGGGCCTGTCCGGGACGGGCAGCCGGGCGGCGACCCGGAAGCCGCCTCCGGGCCGTGGTCCGGCGCTGAGGTCACCGTCCAGCAGCGCGACGCGCTCCCGCATTCCGGCGATGCCGTACCCGCCGCCGCCGGGCGGGGCCGCGGGGGCGGGGCCGTGCCCGGCGTCGACGATCTCGACGCGCAGCTCCTCGTCGCGGAAGTCGATCGACACCGCGCAGCGGGCGACGCCCGCGTGCCGGACCACGTTGGTCACCGCCTCCTGGACGATGCGGAACGCGGACCGGTCGACGGCGGCCGGCAGCGGGCGGCGTTCGCCGCTCCAGCGCACGTCCACGCGGACACCGGCGGCGGCGGTCATGGCCACGACCGCGTCGAGGTCCGCCAGCCCCGCGAACGGCGCCGGCTCCGCGGGCCGCGGCTCCGGCCGGCGCAGCACGCCGAGCAGGCTCCGCAGCCCTCTCAGGGTCTCGCGGCTGGTGGTCTCGATCGCGGTCAGCGCCTCGCGGGCCTTGGCCGGCTCGGCGTCCATCACCCTGGCGCCCGCGCCGGCCTGGATGGCGATGACGCCGATGCTGTGGGCGACCATGTCGTGCAGCTCACGGGCGATGCGCAGCCGCTCCGCCGTGACCGCCTCGGCGGTGGCGTGCGCGCGCAGCGCCCGGCCGTACTCGCGCCGCTGGCGGATCGAGGTGCCCGCCAGCCAGGCGACCAGGACGCCCAGGGCGAGCACGAGCGTCAGCCCGACGAAACCCGGTGCGAGGGCGCGGTGGCCGCCGCGCCACAGGTCGAACTGCCAGGCCGCCTGCTGGACCGCCAGCGCGGCGACCGCGGCGACGACGCCGGCCCGGCGTGCGCGTCCGGCCGTGACCAGGCCGGTCAGGATGTCGGCGGCCAGGAACACCGGCCAGATCCGATCGGCCATGACCCCCGCGGCCGTCGCGACGGGGATCTCGGCCAGCAGCACCGCGAGCACCGCCGACGGCCGGCGCCGCGACCCGGCCAGGGGCAGCGCCATGACGGCGGCCGCGGCCGCCGCGGCGGGGGCCTCCGGGTGGACGTCCCGGTCCTGGTTCAGCAGCGTGACGAACAGCACGAGGGCGAAGACCGCCACCGCGCACCAGGTGAGCGCCGTCCGCGCGCCCGGCGGCAGCCGCTGCGTCAGAGGCGGGCGGGGCGGGTCGTGGTGCACGCGGTCGATCGTAGCCACCGCCTGCCGGCCGGGCATCGGCCCAGGGGCGTACGCCCGCGGGCCACCTTCGTCGCGCCGGAACGGGCCCGTGGCCCGATGCCGCGGGAAGGCCACCCACGGCAGCGTTGACGACGTGATCGAAGTCAATGGACTGACCAAGCGCTACGGAGGCGTGACGGCCGTGAACGACCTGACGTTCACGGTGCGGCCCGGGCACGTCACCGGGTTCCTCGGCCCGAACGGCGCCGGCAAGAGCACCACGATGCGCATGATCCTCGGCCTGAACCGGCCCACCGCCGGAACCGCCACCATCGGCGGCCGCCCCTTCAGGCGGCACGGCGCCGGGCTGCGCCACGCCGGCGCGCTGCTGGACGCGGGCGACGTGCACCCGGGGCGCGGCGCCGCCGCGCACCTGTCGGCGCTGGCCCGCGGCAACGGCCTGCCCCGCCGCCGGGTGGCCGAGGTGCTGCGGGAGGTGGGGCTGGAGGACGTGGCGCGCCGCCGCGTCGGCGGGTTCTCCCTCGGCATGCGGCAGCGGCTCGGCATCGCCGCCGCCCTGCTGGGCGACCCGCCCGTGCTGCTGTTCGACGAGCCGGTCAACGGCCTCGACCCCGAGGGCGTGCGCTGGGTACGCGGCCTGTTCCGGCGGCTGGCCGCCGAGGGCCGCACCGTCCTCGTCTCCAGCCACCTGATGAGCGAGATGGAGAACACCGCCGACCGCCTCGTCGTCATCGGCCGGGGGGAGCTGATCGCCGAGGAGAGCCTGGCCGAGTTCGCGGCGCGCGGCGCCCGCGACCGCGTCACCGTGCGCACCCCGGACCCCGCCCGGCTCGCCGCCGTACTGACCCGGGAGGGCGCCACCCTCTCGCCGGGCGCGGACGTGCTCACGGTGACGGGGATGGGCGCCGCGCGGGTCGGCGAGCTCGCCCACCGGGACGGGATCGTGCTCCACGAGCTGGTCCCGCGCGCCGCGTCGCTGGAGGAGGCGTTCATGGAGCTGACCGCGGGCCACGCCGAGTACCTCGCCGGTGACCGCCGATGACCTCCGGAGCCTCCGGCGCGCCGCGTGCCCGCCTCCGTGACCTGCTCGCGTCGGAGTGGATCAAGCTGTGGTCGCTGCGATCCACCCGCTGGGTCCTCGGGCTCGGCACGCTGGCCGTCATCGGGCTGGCCGCGCAGTCGAGCCTTGAGACGTACGACGCGTGGCCGGCCTTCACCCCGATGGAGAAGGCCATGTTCAACCCGATGACCGAGGCCTTCAGCGGCCTGGCCGGGGTCATGGTGATGATCGGCGCGGGCGCCGTGGGCGCCCTGACGATCGCCGGGGAGTACGCCTCCGGCCTGATCCGCGGCACGTTCACCGCGGTCCCGGCCCGCCACCGCGTGGTCGTGGCCAAGGTGGCCGTCACGGCGGGCGTCATGCTCGCCACCGGCGCGGTCGCGGTGACGGCCGCGTTCGGCGTGAGCCAGGCCATCCTGTCCGGCCGGGGCGTCGCCGCCGCGCTCGGCGATCCCGGCGTCGCCCGCGTCCTCACCGCGAACGCGCTGCTCGCGCCCGTGTCGGCGCTGGTCGGCATGGGCATCGGCGCGCTGCTGCGGCACACCGCGGCGACCGTCGTCACGGTCTGCGCCGTGCTGGTCGTCCTGCCGATGTTCTTCAAGCCGACCGTGCACCAGTGGGCCAACGACCTGTACGCCCTGTTCCCCTTCTACGTCTGGCGTACCTGCCTGTCGCTGGTGGCGCCCCGCGACAGCCCCGCCCTGCCCACGGTCACGGGCTCGTGGCTCGTCTTCGCGCTGTGGCCGCTGGTGGCGGCGGCCGTGACCCTGCTCGTCGTCCACCGCCGGGACGTCTGAACGCCCTCCGACCCTCAACCGATCGTCCTTCGACGAGACCCTCCGACGAGAGAGAGACCATGCGACAGCACCACGCCCAGGAGCCCGCCCGTCGTGCCCGCCGGCCGCGCCTGACGGCGGCCGTTCCCCTGGCGGTGGCGGCCTGCGTCATGACAGCCTGCGTCGTGACCGCCGCCGCACCGGCGGCACCCGCCCTCGCCGCCCCCGTTCCCGCGGCCGCCCCAGCGGCCGGGCCCGCCTCGGCCGTGCGCCTCGAACTGCCCCGGCCGACCGGCCCGTACGCGGTCGGCCGCGACACGCTGCACCTCGTGGACGAGGACCGCAAGGACCCCTGGGTGCCGCAGGACGGCCCGCGGCAGCTCATGGTGTCGATGTACTACCCCGCCCGGTCCGACGCCGGCCCCTCCGCGCCGTACATGAGCGTGGCGGAGGCCGAGTCGCTGCTGCGGCGCAAGGCCCCCGGCGTCTCCATCCCGCCCGAGACGGTCAGCGCCACCCGCACCCACGCCCACACCGGCGCCGCCCCGAAGCACGGCCGGTTCCCGCTGGTGGTGCTCTCCCCCGGTCTGGGGCTGCCGCGCGCCAGCCTCACCTTCCTGGCCGAGGAGCTGGCCTCCCGCGGGTACGTCGTCGCGCTGGTGGACCACGCCTACGAGTCCTCCGGCACGACGTTCCCCGACGGGCGTACCCTCACCTGCGCCCCGCTCTGCGACCAGCCCAAACCGCCCGAGGGCGGGCAGGCGGCCATCACGAAGAGCCGCACCCTGGACGTCTCCTTCGTCATCGACGAGCTGACCGGCCGGCGGTCGGCGTGGAAGATGGCCGCGATGATCGCCCCCGGGCGGATCGGCATGGCCGGCCACTCGCTCGGCGGCGACGCGGGCGCGGCCACCATGGCGGCCGACAAGCGCGTGCGGGCCGGGGTGAACCTGGACGGCACCTTCCACCCCGCGGTCCCCGCCGGCGCCCTCGGCGGCCGGCCCTTCCTGCTGATGGGCAGCCATGACGACCACGTTCCCGGCAAGGACGACACCTGGGACGCGAGCTGGTCCCACATGGACGGCTGGAAGCGCTGGCTCACGGTCGCCCACACCGACCACACCGCCTTCACCGACCTGGCCCTCCTGCAGCAGGCGGCCGGCATGTCCGCGCCCGGCGCCCTGTCCCCGCAGCGCTCCCTGCAGATCACCCGGGCCTACGTCGGCGCCTTCTTCGACCTGCACCTGAAGAGGAGGAAGCAGCCGCTGCTCGACGGGCCTGCCGGCGCCGACCCGGAGGTCGCCTTCCACACCCCCTGACCTCAGCGGACGGCTCCAGCCGCTCAGCCGGCATGCTCGGCCGCCCACGCGCCGAGGCCCTCCTCCGTGAGGACGTGGTCGAGCGCGGTCGCCGCCGCCCCGTGCAGCGCGCCGTCCCCTCCGAGGGCGGCGGCCACCACGGGCGGCGGCTCCGCGCGTCGGAACCGCATCAGCCCGTCGGCCAGAGCCGCCGCGAACTCCTCCTCGGCGGCGGCCCGCAGCGGCTCGGCGAACCCGCCGAGCGTGACGATGCCCGGGTCGAACGCGTTGATCAGCCCGGCGAGCCCCCGCCCGAACCCGCCCGCCGCGCGTCCCACCGCCGACCGCACCGCCGTGTCGTGCTCCGCCCTGGCCAGGGCCGCCTGGGCGTAGCTGCGGGGGTCGCCGGGCGGCGGCTCTCCCAGGTGGCGGGCGATGGCCCGGCCGTCGACCGCGAGGTCCCAGCAGCCCAGGGCACCGCAGGGGCAGCGCAGCGCGGGGTCTCCGAGCGGCAGGTGGCCGAACTCGCCGCCGGCTCCGGTCGCCCCCTGGACCGGCAGGCCGTCCACGACCAGGGTCCCGCCCACGCCGACCTCGATCGTGACGTGCAGCGCCGTACCCGCCCCGGCGGCGGCGCCGTAACGCGCCTCGGCGGCGCCCGCGAGCGTCGCGTCGTTGCCGACCAGCAGCGGCAGGCCCGGTACGGGAGCCAGCGCGGTGAGGTCCACCGCGTCCCAGCCCAGCGTCGCGGACTGCACGACCCCGCCGTCGCGCACGGTCGCGGCGACCGCCACGGCCACGGCACGGACGCGGCCACCGAGCCGGGCGTGGACCCGGCCCACCGCCTCGGCGATCGTGCCGATCACGCGGTCCGGATCGCGGCTCCCGTGCCTGCCCTCCTCGGCGACGCGCGGCGTGCCGTCGAGCTCCGCGACCGCGCACCGCCAGTCCTCCTGGCGGAGGTCCACGGCGATGACGACCGGGCCGTCCGGGTGCGGATGGAGCACGGTCGTCGGACGGCCCCGCCCGGAGGCGGCGGCCGGGCTCTCGGCGAGCAGCGCCAGGTCGCGCAGCCGGGCGGTGATCTCGGTGGCCGATCCGGTGGACAGGCCGAGCCGCCGGGCCACGACCGCCCGGGTGACGCCCGGCCCTCGGCGCATCTCGTCCAGGACGGCCAGCGCGCCACGCCACCGGGCGTCCCGCGCTCGTACGGAGAGGGCGCGGACGGGCCGGCCGCGACCGGCGGGGCTTGCCATGGGCGGTGGTGCCTCCTTTATCCTCGTTTGACGAGTTTAACGTGAGGAGACCCCGTGCGGCGACGACCACCGGATCCCGGCCCACTCCGAACAGCATGCCCTGACGGCACCCCACCGGGCCCCGGCACCGCCCCGGCGGACCGATGACCGGCTTCCGGGACGACACAGACCTCCCGGACGAACAGCGGCTTCCCGCCGGGCAACCGCCCACCGGCCGGCCGGACGTGGCTCACCCGGGCGCGGGCCGAGCGGACATGGGTGGAGCGGACACCCGGCGGACCGTGCGGCAGGTCGCGCTGGCGCAGGTGGCGCTCGGGTTCACCATCAACAGTCTCGGCGCGTGCCTGGTGCTGCTGGCACGCGACCTGGACACGCCCGCCGGGGAGCTGGCGTGGCTGTCGTCGTCGTTCGGGGCGGGTCTGCTCGTCGTGGGGGCCGCCGGGCGGTGGGCGCTCAGGCGGGGGCCGCAGCCGGCGCTGCTCGGCGCGGCCCTCGTCGCCGCCGCCGGGGCCGCGCTGCTCGCGACGGCGCCCACCGCCCCGACGGCGGCGGCCGGCGCGCTCCTGCTCGGGCTGGGGGCGGCGGGCCTGGTGCTGGTCACTCCCGCGCTGCTGAGCGGTCCGGACGCGGCGGCCCGGTTGACCCGCGCCAACGCCGCCGCCAGCGTCAGCGCCCTGCTCGGCCCGCTCGCCATCGGCACCCTCGACGCCCTCAGCGGCCCGGGCCGCCCCGGCGGGTTCGGCGGATTCGGCGGTTCCGGCGGGTTCGGCGGGCTGGCCGTGAACGGCCGGCTCGCGCTGCTGCTGGCCGTTCCGCCGCTGCTGTTCCTCGCGGCCGACGCCTGGAGACGTGGACGGCCGCCCCGTGACGCGCCCGGCCCGCGACGTGACACCACGGCCGGCGGCGGGCCTTCGACCCGCGGGTCAGGCGGCGAGCCGGCCGGCAGGCCGGGCGGTGGAGCGGGTGGAGCGGAGTCTTTCGCGCCGGGCCGGGGGCGGGCGGTGAAGGCGTGGGCCGTGATCGTGGTGGCCGTGTCCATGGAGTTCTGCTTCACGATCTGGGGCACGGCCCGGCTGCAGGTCACCGGGCTGGCCCCGGGGACTGCCGCCGCGGCGGCCACCGCGTTCCTGGTGGGGATGGCCGCCGGTCGGCTGGTGGCGCCGCGTCTGCTCGCCCGCGACCTGCCGGTCGTCCCCCTGGGGTGCGGCCTCACGGCGGCCGGGACGCTCGCGGTCTCCCTCACCGACGCCCCCCTGCCGGTCGCGGCGGGGCTCGTGGTGGCCGGCCTGGGCATCGCGCCGTTCTACCCGGTGACGCTGGCGCGGCTGGTCCAGGTGCCGGGGCTCACGGTGGCGCGGTCGTCGGCGTACGGAGCACTCGCCTCCGGCACGGCGATCCTGGCCGCGCCCGCGGTGCTCGCCGCGCTGGGGGCCGCGCTCGACCTGCGGGCGGCGTACCTGGTGACGGTGCTGCCCCTGGCGGCCGTGCTGGCCGCGGCCACCCTTCCCGCCGCGCGCGCCCGCCGGTGAGGGCGAGCAGGAAGGCGGCACGGTCCCGGTGATGGCCCGCCTCCGCCGCTCCCACGGTCCGGCCCGCGAGGGCACTGCATGACGGTGTGGCCGCCACCGGGACCCTGCCCCGTTCCGCCGCGCCGGTGCGGGTGTACGGGCGCGCGGTTGACATCCGACTGTCCCTACCTGAATGTGGGAAGCCCCCCTGGTGCGTCGCCGAGCCGACGGAGGTCTGACCATGCCCGCGTCCGGAGCCTTCACCTGGGAGCCGAGCGAGCGCTGGGTGCGCGGCGTCCGCGGCGACGTCGTGGTCGTCGACAGCCGCGCTCCCGTGCTCGTCCGGGAGCCCGGCCGGCCGACGCCCCGCTACGCCTTCCCCGCCGATGACGTGCGCACCGACCTGCTGCGCGCCGCCGGCGAACCGCCGGATGACGCGCGCACCTTCTACGACCTCGCGGTCGGGGACGCCCTCGTGCGCAACGCCGCCTGGCGTTATCCCGAACTGCCCGGCCACATCGCCTTCGCGTGGTTCGGGCATCCGGAGGTGGTGCTCGACCACTGGTACGAGGAGGACGAGGAGATCTTCGTGCACCCGCGGGACCCGTACAAGCGGGTGGACCCGATCCCCAGCTCCCGGCACGTCGTCGTCGAGATCGGCGGGCGGGTGGTCGCGGAGACGCGCAGCCCGGTGCTGCTGTTCGAGACCGGACTGGTGACCCGCTACTACATCCCGCCCGGTGACGTGCGGTTCGATCTGCTGGAGGCGACGGCGACGCGGACGCGGTGCCCGTACAAGGGGCTGGCCTCCTACTGGTCGCTCAAGGGCGGGGGCGCGCCGCCCGACATCGCCTGGTCCTACCCCGACCCCGTGCCCGCGGCCTCGCCGATCCGGGGGTACGTGGCCTTCTACAACGAGGCCGTGGACATCGTCGTCGACGGCGTCAAGCAGGACCGCCCGGTCACCCCGTTCAGCAAGGGACCGAAGCGCTGACCACGACCGCGCCCAGCGCCCAACCATTCTGTCCGGTCGGTAGTCGAAGGACGATGAGGTCTGCACAGACGGGACAGGGGGCAGGAAGTGTTGCGCATCCACTTCACCAGCGAGGACCTGCGGCGTATTACTTTGGCCGAGGACACGGACCCGTTGTGGGACGTGTTGCTGAGCCTCCATGTGCTGCAGGAAGGCAGGGAGCTGACTTATGGCGAGTGGTGGCGGCGGACGCGGCAGGTGAAAGTCGCCGATATGCGCCTGCTGCTGTCGTTGACGCCGCCGCAAGGATATTCACCGGACTTCCTGACCCCGGGGCGCGGGAACGGCCCGCTGGAGGAGCAACTGGATTGGCTGCTTTCCACCCCCACACCACGGTTCCGCGAAGAGCTGAGCTATTTCAATGACAAGCAACCGAACTCCGCGTCGATCAGGGCGCTGCTGGACGGAGGAGCTCCGATGCTCCGCCGGTTGGGCAATGCCATCACCGAGTACCACCATGCCGGAATAGCCCCGTACAAACGCATGCTGCGCCCGCACCTGCAGGCTGACCACGCCCGGCGGCTGCAGGCGCTCGCCGACGGCGGCGTCGATCGCCTGCTGAACGAGCTTCATCCGGACGTGGTGTGGGAGCCACCGGTCCTCTGCGTGCTCGACTATGTGGAGCACGACGTGCACCTTGAGGGGCGCGGGATCGTACTCCTGCCGTCGGCGTTCTGCCGCCGCCACCCGATCACGTTGCGGGACACCGATCTGCCGCCCCTGCTGTGCTTTCCCGTGCAGCCGCCCGTCGGCTGGCTCCCGCGCGTGCGAGCGGACGACGCGCCGGAACACGAACCGGTCGTGGCGCTGCTCGGGCGGACCCGCGCGTACGTCCTGGAGCAGGTCGCCCGGCCCACGACCACGACGGAGCTGGCCCAGCGCCTGGGCATCTCACTGGCCATGGCGAGCCGGCACGCGGCGGTGCTGCGCAATGCGGGCCTCGTCGATTCCAGGCGTGACGGCAACACCGTCTTTCATCACATCACCGCTCTCGGCAGGGCGTTGCTCAACGGCCGGTCGTTCTCCTGAGGGGGACGGCCCCGCCCGCGCGGGCGGGGCC
The DNA here is from genome assembly GCF_031570565.1 of Nonomuraea sp. 3-1Str. NCBI lineage: Bacteria > Bacillati > Actinomycetota > Actinomycetes > Streptosporangiales > Streptosporangiaceae > Nonomuraea > Nonomuraea sp. 3-1Str. The sequence goes on along the minus strand of NZ_JALHBK010000025.1, from coordinate 51,311 downwards.
GTCCTCTATCGTGCCGGGGCGTAACCGGCCGGCCTGGTGGTGAACGTGCCGCGGCCCTGCGTACGGCTACGCAGCCGGGTCGCGTACCCGAACACCTCGGCCAGCGGGACCACGGCGGTGATCACCACCGTGCCGGCCCGCGCCGACGATCCCGAGATCCGGCCGCGCCGGGCCGCCAGGTCGCCCAGCACGCCGCCTGCCGTATCGTCGGGCACGGTGACCGTGACCTCCACCACCGGCTCGAGCAACTCCACCGCGCAGGCCCGTAGCGCCTCGCGCAGCGCCAGCCGCCCGGCTGTGCGGAACGCCAGGTCCGAGGAGTCCTTCGGATGGGTGGCCCCGTCGGTCAGCGTGACCCGCAGGCCGGTCACCGGGTGGCCGCCGAGCGGTCCGTCAGCCAGGGCGTCCCGGCAGCCGGCCTCCACCGCCCGCACGTACTCGCGCGGCACCCGGCCGCCGACCACGGTCGAGCGGAACTCGAAGCCCTCACTGCCCGGCTCGCCGTCCAGCGGCTCCACGTCCAGCACGACGTGGGCGAACTGCCCCGCGCCGCCGTCCTGCTTGACGTGCCGGTACAGCAGCCCGGCCACGCCGAGCGTCACCGTCTCCCGCAGCGCCACCTGCGGGCGTCCCACGGCGACGTCCAGCCCGTGGTCGCGCCGGAGCTTCTCCGCCGCGACCTCCAGGTGCAGCTCGCCCATCCCGGACAGCAGCGTCTGCCCGGTCTCGGCGTCCGTACGGACCGCCAGCGACGGATCCTCCTCGGCCAGCCGCGCCAGCGCCGAGGCCAGCCGGTCGGCGTCCACGCTCCGGCGGGCCTCGATCGCCACGGACACCACCGGGTCCGCCGCGCTCGGCGGTTCGAGCACCAGCGGAGCCTCGGGCGCGCACAGGGTGGTCCCGGTGCGGGCCGACTTCAGCCCGACCACCGCGACGATGTCCCCGGCCACCGCCCGGTCCACCTCGGTGTGCCGGTCGGCCTGCACCCGCAGGATGCGGCTGACGCGCTCGGTGCGGCCTGTGCCGGTGTCCAGCACCATGTCCCCCTTCCGCATCGTTCCCGAGTAGACCCGCAGGTACGTCAGCCGCCCGGTGGCGGTCGAGCTCACCTTGAACGCCAGCGCGGCCAGCGGCGCCTCCGGATCGGCGGCCCGTTCCGCGCCGTCCACGCCGCGCACCGCGGGCACGTCCAGCGGCGACGGCAGGTACGCCACCACGGCGTCGAGCAGCGGCTCGATCCCGCGGTTGCGGTACGCCGACCCGCACAGCACCACCAGGCCCGCACCGCTCGCGGTCAGGTCGCGCAGCGCGGCGGCCAGCGTCCGGTCGGAGATCGACGGCAGCGCGCAGAACTCCTCCAGCGCGTCCGCGTGCAGCTCCGCCACCGACTCCTCGAGCAGCCTGCGCCGCCGCCGAGCCTCGTCCAGCAGGTCCTCCGGCACCGGTCCTTCCTGGCACGCGTCGCCCTCCCAGACGAGCGCGCGCATCCTGACCAGGTCGACGACGCCGGCGAAGCGGTCCTCCTGCCCGATCGGCAGCTGGACCACCAGGGGGGCCCTGTGCAGCCGGCGGCGGATCGACTCGACGGCGGCGTCCAGGTCGGCGCCGGCCCGGTCCAGCTTGTTGACGAACGCGACGCGCGGCACGCCGTACCGGTCGGCCCGCCGCCACACCGACTCACTCTGCGGCTCGACGCCCGCGACGGCGTCGAACACCGCGATCGCGCCGTCGAGCACCCGCAGCGAGCGCTCCACCTCGTCGGAGAAGTCGACGTGGCCGGGGGTGTCGATCAGGTTGACGCGGTGCCCGTCCCAGACGCAGCTCACCGCGGCGGCGAAGATCGTGATGCCGCGGTCGCGTTCCTGGGAGTCGAAGTCGGTGACGGTCGTGCCGTCGTGCACCTCGCCGCGCTTGTACGTGGCGCCGGCCAGGTACAGCATCCGCTCGGTGACGGTGGTCTTGCCGGCGTCGACGTGGGCGAGGATGCCGAGATTGCGTACGACGGCCGGCAGGTCGGCCTGTTCTTGTTTCGAGAGGTGAGCACGCACAGCCCATGACCTTTCGGTCCAGAAAAGAAAGGGGACAGCGCGATTTCCCGGACGAGCCGGCCTCGGGTGGCGGGTCAGGTACTCGTCAGGGCGTCGTCCAGTGGCGGCCGCGCAGCCGGCACCGGGGCGACGGAGACGCCAGGATCACCTCGTGGCGCGACGGGGGGACGACGGCAGCGGTGCTGTGGCGCACGGCCGTTCTCCTTCCCCTCGTCGATGATCAGTGGCGAGTGTAGCGAAGGGCAGGAGAGCGAAGAAAGCGATTTGTTGCGGCCGTGGGCGAGGTTCACCACGCGGTCGCCGCACTGCCCCCGATGAGCGACACAGCCGTCATTTCGGCATGTCGACATAGGCGCGAGACGCTTTCATGGAAGGACGCGCCCATGACGATCACCCTGGACACCGGGCGGTACACGGTCGGCACGGCCACCAGCGCCGCCGCCACGGGTCCGGCGTCTCGGCCAGGTCCGGTGCCGTCAAGGGTGACCGATGCCTCGGCTTCGTCCGGCGCCTTCAGGTGACCGGTGCATCGGACGGGGCCGGTGCGTGAGGTGCAAGCGGTGTCTCGCCGGCACGGCGGGCAGCCGTCCGGTGTCCACGGAGAAGACCCACTGGCCGCTGCGCCTGTGCAGGTCGTGGACATAGGCCCGGACGTTACTCTTGGGAGACCGTGGTCCCGGGCGGCTGCTCAACCCGCCGTCTCTGCTCGGACTAGTTAGCCTCGGGCTTTCACGGGAATTTGAGCCGAGCTGATCGTTACATGAGAAAAGCGCCTTTGAGCTGGGAGGATAAGGCTTGTCGAGAGTCCTGCCCACGCCAGATCAGAAGGCACTTTTCGAGTGACGCGAAACCACCCTTCAGCCGAACCACCAACGCGACCATACGAAGATCACGAAATGTCGAGGTCAGCCATCTAGGCTAGTCAGGCAAGCAAAACCAATTCTGCCGGAGCTCGATCAATTCCCCGGAATCAACGAGCCGGCGGCATGCCGCGAGGATCTCCTCTCGACTTCTGTATTCTCCGGAAACGGCCACCCAGTGCATGATTATGCGCCAGTCATCGAAAATGCCGCGGCCCTTTTCGTCAATATCCACATCGACTTCTAGACCTTGGGGATCCGCCATCCTGCAGCCGATCCCGTGAACAGAGTAGCGCGTCCCGTCCTCAAGTGCGCCATCCCGGGGAACAGCCCCCCGCTGCGCCATGTGCACCACGTCTTCGATGCTGCCGGCATCAGCGATCTGAGCAATGACTCGATCACGAATAGAACGCAGCGCGGCCTCGAAAGACCGCACTGCGTCGATCGCCGCCCATTCAGTCACAAATGAAGCCTATCAAAGCCAACGACATACCACGACTCCAGAACGTCTTCCATATCCCGGTAGCCCTTGAACGGCAGCTCCACCACCCTGTATGGCACATCGATTTCGGCACGCTTCGCCGCCGCTATCCGATGGTGCCCGTCCACGACGAACAGTTTGGCGTCGTGCTTCACTACAGAGATCGGGTCGCCTTGCCATCCATCAGCGCGCATGCTCTGCGTTAATGCTCGCACTATCCGAGAGGAAGCATTCCCTTGGATTGAGTGTGTCCTTTCGAAGTCCCAAGGAGAGGCGGTTTCGCAGTTGTGGACGAGTACCGGCCGGTTCCCCGCCAGTACATAGAACGTGTGGACGGCCGCGACGGTGAGGTCGTGAACCGTGGGGTGGTTGCGCTGCTTCGTGGTGCTGACGACCTGGACGGTGGTGCCGTCCGGCGTGCGGAGGTGGTCGGCGTTCGTCAGGTGGTCGGCGCGGACCCACTGGCGGTCCTTGGCGTCCCAGAACAGGTGGTGTTCGGTGGCGAGGATGACGCCGGTCTCGTCGCCCTTCTCGCCGTCGGTGTCGACGGTGATCTGGACGAGGTTGAGGTAGCCGACGCCCGAGAAGGCGGCCAGCACGAGCTTCGGCGCGGTCCCACCCGTGTGAGGGTCTGTCGCCAGGACCTTCTCTCCGGGCTTGATCTTCTCGATGGCCTTGAACGTGCCGTCGGCCAACTGGACCTTCGTACCGGCGACGAAGCTGTTGCCGGTACAGCCCCCACGAGATCCGGACGACGCATGCGGGCGTCCGGCCTTGCTTCCGCCGGCTCTGGCGGCCGCGCCTTCCGCTCCGGCCGCGTCTTCTGCGGCGCCGCCCATCTTGCCCAGCGCGGATCTCGCCTTGCCGGCCGCCTTGGCTATCGCACCCGTGACGGCCTTGCCGGCCGCCGTGCTCGCGACCTTGCCGAGTACCGCCGATGCGGCCTTGCCGAGGAATCCGCCCGCTGCACCTGTGACGGCTCCTACCGCCGCCGCGTTGAAGGCGCCGCCCAGACTCCACTGGTCACGTGGGGTGGAGACCAGGTAGCCGGCGAGGTTGCCGGCGGCTCCGCCGGCTGCCGCACAGCCGATGCTTCCCGCCCCCGCCGTCGCCGCCTCGCAGCCGATCGTGACGACGATCGTGACGGTGACGTTGACGATGGTGGCCTTGTGCTGGTTCCAGAAGTGCCCGGCCTTGCAGCCGAAGTCCCAGGTGCCGCAGTGCCGTGAGCCGCCGCCACCGCCCGATCCGGAGGACCCGGAGTGGCCGGGGTGGTTGGGATGAGGCCAGCTGCCGTCGCTGCCGGCGCCAGGGTCCATCGCGCCCTTGTGGTGACGGCCGTCGGTACCGGTCCAGGGGCCGTCCGGTTGCAGGCCCGTGGGGTCGGACTTGGTGACCGGGTCGTTGTCGGCGTAGGCGTAGCCGTTCCAGCTCTGCGGGTCGGCGGCGTCGAAGACGGGGTCGACGGAGATGAAGCGGCCGGTTTCGGCGTCGTACTCACGGGCGCCGAGGTGGGTGAGGGACGTCGCCTCGTCGATGGTGCCGCCGACGAAGCCCTTCTGGCCGGGCCAGGACGACGGCGGTGAGCCGCGGAGCTGGCCGAACGGGGTGAAGTACCGGCGTAACGGGGTCTGGGTGTCGTCGTCGCTGACCGAGGCGTCGGTGGTGCCGTGGTTGTCGGAGGCGAGCCAGGTGACGCCCTTGCTGGTGCGGGCGGCGACGATCTGCCCGCCGTGGGAGTAGTACCGGGTCGCCGTCCTGGCGCCGGTCCTGGTGTCGAGCCGGATCTCCATCCCGGCGACGTACAGCGTCGTGGACGTGGGATCGCGGCGGATCAGCCGCTCGCCGTTGGCGTCGTAGAGGAAGGTGCTGACGCCGGACGGGTCGGTGGACTTGGCGAGGTGCCCCTCGACGTCCCACTCCAGCGCCCGGCCGGAGCCGCGCTCGGTGGTGTTGCCGGCGGGGTCGTAGCCATAGCTGTCGATCTGCCCGTCGCGGGTGCCGCCCTTGTACTCGACCGAGGTCAGGGTGTGCGGCTGCGGCTTGCCGGCCCCGGCGTAGGTGTAGGTCTTCGTGACGTCACCGGACGCCTGATGGTCGACCTCCTTGGTACGGTTGCCGGCGATGTCGTACGAGAAGGACTGCCAGTACGGTGCCGGTCCGCCGACGACGCCCTGTGAGGGGTCCGAGGCGCAGTCGTCGGTGGCCGTCCATGCTTCGGCCAGGCGCTGCAGGTAGTCCTGGCGGAAGCACTGCACGTCGGGCGTCTGGCCGGACGGGCTGTCGGCGATCTTGGTGATGTTCCCCGACTGGTCGTAGGTGTAGGTGGTGTCCGCGACCGAGATCGGCGACGTCTCGCGCTCGTACAGGGAGCGGGTGAGCCGGCCGGTGCCCTCGTCGTAGAAGTTGGTCTCCTTCACCCGCTTGCCGCCGCTCGACATCATCATGTCGAGCAGCTGGCCGACCTTGGAGTACGAGGTGGAGGTGACGTAGCTGGTCAGTCCCCGCATGGTGGTGGGGTTGCCGAGCTCGTCGTAGTCGTAGAGGAGCGTCTCCTTCAGCAGGCCGCCGGCCGCGGGCAGCACGGTGCGGTGGACGGTGCCGTCGAGGTTGTAGTCGGTGCTGGTCTCGTAGGTGCCGGTCAGCCCTCCCTCGGCGGCCGGGATGGTGGTCTTGGTGCCGAGGGTCCGGTAGGCGTCGTCGAAGCCGGTGACCGCCGTGGTGTAGGCGTCCATCGCCCCGGTGGTGGCGTTCTTGACGTACCGGGTCGAGGCCGTCGGCTGGCCGTTCACCACCGTGCCGTCGGCCAGCTTGTCGTAGGTCCACTCCGCGAGCTTGGTGCCACTGGCCGAGGTGCCCTCGTACTCGGCGCTCTTGCGGCCGAGCGCGTCGTAGCTGAAGAAGATGCTCTTGCCGCGCGCGTCGGTGGTCGTCACCAGGCGGTCGGTCTTGTCGTCGTAGGTGAGCTTCGCGGTGCCCTTGTCGGGGTCGTCGAGCTGGGAGAGCCGGCCGCGCAGGTCGTAGTGGTACGTCCAGGTGGTGCCCGCCGCGTCCTTGATCGTCGCAGGCTGCCCGGTCGGCGTGTAGGTGTAGGTGACGGCGTCGTAGTCGCCGGTCGGGCCGTCGCCCTTGTACTGCCGGAGCTCGACCAGCCGGCCGTCGGCATCGGTGATCTTCGTGATGGGCGTGGATCCGGCGGGCGGGTCGACGCTGACGCGGTCGCCGCCGTACGTCGTGGTGGTGCGCCACTGCTCGCTCCCGCGCTTGCGGAAGATCTGCGCGGTCGGCCACTCCATGCCGTTGAAGACCGTGACGTTCTGTCCGGGGACGTCGTCGTCACTGGCCGGAGTCCAGAGCGTGCTGCCCGGGTCGCCTTCGGCGTAGTAGTCCTCGTTGGTCTTGTGGACCAGGCCACGCGTGTCGTAGAGGGTGTCGTCCACGACCCGGCCGCCGCCCGGCGCGGGCTGCTGGGTCTGGCGGGGACGCAGCATGCCGTCGTAGAGGGCGTAGCCGGTGGTGTAGTGGACGCCGTCGTTGCGAAGCGTCGCGGTGGACACCGTGGTCGAGCCGCCGGTGCGGATCTGGTAGCCGAACTTCATGTTCGGGGCGGACGGGTACGTCGACCTGGCGTGTCCCGGCAGCCAGACTCCGGTGAGCCGGCCGAGAGGGTCGTAGGCCAGGTCGGTGCGCTTCTGGTTGACGTCGATGGTGGCCGTCGGGACGCCCCACGCGGGCTCCACCTCGGTCCTGGTGACGTGGCCCGCCGCGTTGGTGACCTCGGTGCCGGTGACGGGGCCGGTCGCCGGGGTGTACTTGGTGGTGGTCCTGCCGCCCGAGGCGTCGGTGACGACCTGCGGCCTGCCGTACACGTCGAAGGTGGTGGTGCCGACGGTGACGTACTGCGGTCCGCCGTTCCACGATCCGAGCTTCTCGGTCTTGCTGACGTCGCCCCGGGTGGGCGCGGCGCCGTAGGCCTGGTTGTCGTAGTACTTGCGCACGTCGGAGGCCACGTCGTCCGGCCGGTCAGGCGTGACGGCGCAGGCCTTGGTGACCGTCTCGACGCGCGAGACGTACGAGACCATCCATTTGGCGGCGTTGCGGGCGTACTCGGTGCGGGTGCACTGGTCGTCGTTCGCGGTCGACTCGTCGCCGAGGTCGTCGACCTGGGTGGGCAGGCCGTCGGCGTTGTAGTCGGTGTCGGTGGTGGTGTACCGCCAGCCGCCGGACGCCAGCGCCGTGCGGGTGCGCACCTTGTCCACCTCGACCAGGTGCGCGGTGGTCGTGGCCCAGGAACGGACCCGCTTGGCGGTCTGCCTGGTCCAGTAGCCGGTGATGGTGCCGCTCATGGCGGGTCCACCGGGCCCGTCGTAGTGGATCTCCTCGCGGACGCGTCCCTGCAGGGGCTCGGCGTCGGGCACCGCCGCACCCTCGGAGTCGGTGACCTGGACATCCTTCGTACCGCCGCCGGACTTCTCGTCCCCGTCCATGCCGCGGAAGTAGGTGTACTCCGACTGCGAGCGCTGCTCGGGGGCCTCGCCGTGGACGACCCGCACCTTGCCGTAGCCGCGCCACTGCGACCAGGTCTTGTACTTCTCCTTGGTCAGTCCGTCGTCGTCATCGTGGTGCCAGGCGCCGCCGCCGAGGTACTCGTAGCCGGTCACCTCGTCGGGCGCGCCGCCCGTGCGGTCGATGGCGCGCACCTGTGTGACGACGTACTTGTGGAACCAGTCCAGCTTCGGGCTGGTCGCCCCCTCCGGTGACCAGTACTGGGGGTAGCAGCGGCGGGTGTTGGAGTCGGGTTCGGGCGTGTCGCCGGCCTTGCAGTCCGGGTCGGAGTAGGCGATCGACAGGGAGCCGCCGGTCTCGTTGTCGATGGCGGAGATGCGCCACTTGGTGAGCGGCGGGCGTCCTTCGAGGGCGTCGACACGGTTGGGCTTCTGGATGCCCGCGAAGCGCACAGACGGCAGCTCCGCCGTGGCGCCGACCTTGCCGGCGTGCTGGATGCCCTCGAGCCAGACCGTGGCGGCGGTGCCGTCGCCGGGATCGCGCATCTTCTGCTGGAGCGTCCAGGTGTCGACGTCCTTGTACGTGCTGCCCGACGCCAGGACCTGGGTGGTCACGGAGGCGAGTCGCTTGCGCGTCCAGAAGGTCGGCGAGTACTTGTCGATGCACTTCTCGCCGGAGTCGCAGTTCTGGTCGTAGGGGACGTCGGGCCAGTACTTGGCGTTGTCCTTGGTGAACTTGGTCTCCGCGCAGTCGAAGGTCGAGGTCGGGTCGCAGCGCTCCTTGGTGTCGAACACGACCCGTGCGGGCGCGGAGGAGGAGAAGATCGCCTCCGAGCGCTGCCCGTAGTCGATGCGCTTGAGGTAGCCGCCCCGGTCGTAGACCGTCGGGGTGCCGTTCGGCACGCCGTCGGTGATGGTGGTGACGTCGCGGCGGTAGTAGTTGGTCTCCTTGCCGTACCAGAACGTGCTGACCGTGCCGTGCGGGTCGACGACGTAGTCGAGGTTCCACCGCCACGCCTGCTGACACCATGAGTCGGAGAAGGTGTCCTTGTGACAGGGCTCGCCCGAGTCGTCGCCGAAGACGGGGACGGTCCACGTGGAGTTGGTCTCCGCCTTGCCGCTCGCCCAGCCGGGCAGGTGGTTCTGGCCGAAGAAGTACTGCGTGCCGTCGGGAGTGGTGACCCGCCAGTACTCGCCGTCGTTGTCGCCGTTGTCGGCGCCGGACAGCTTCTCGATCTTGGTGCCGTCGTCGTCCTTGGGCTGCCACGTGCCGGTGGCGTCGTCCAGGACCAGCTCGGTGGCCTGGCCGTTGAGGGACATGGTGGCGTTGCTGTAGCGCCAGCACTGGTCGTTGCGCTTGGGTGTGACGTCGTCGTCGGCGCACTGCTTGTAGCGGCGCTCGATGAAGCCGGGCCAGTAGTCGAAGCCCTCGCCGATCCAGGAGGCCTGGTTGTTGGTGGCGACCGTACGGCCGTCGATGCTGCCGGAGGAGTAGACGAAGGCGACGTTGGGGGTGGGGCCGCCCGGGGTCGGTGGCAGGCGCAGCGGATAGGACCAGGAGAAGGCGCCGCTCTGGTTGCTCACGTTCCAGGTGGCCGAGGGCGACAGGGAGGTCGCCTCGTAGCTGCCCGCCGAGCCCGACGGCCCCGCCTCGGCCGCCAGGGTGGTCGCGCCGGCGGCGGCCAGGTCGACGTCGGCGACCAGGCGCCCGGTCTTGACGTCGTTGCTGGTGGGCAACGGCGTCCGGGCCTGGCATTGCGGCAGGTCGGGCGTGGTGGCCGCGCACGCGGGGAGCCGGACCAGGCGCAGACGGGACGCCCAGTCGCCGCCGTAGGCGTACCGGAAGCCCGAATAGTCCACCTCGACCGCCGCGCGGTGCGACGCGTCGCCCGACGTCCCCTGGGGAGTCAGCTGGATGCCGAGCCCGGTGATGCGCGACCGCTCGGCCGTCCGCGCGTCCAGCACCCGCACCTGGACGTCCGGCACCACGGCCGCGGAGGACGGTTTCCCGGACGAGGACGCCGACGGGGTACCGGACGGTTTCGCCGTCGCGTTCCCGGAGGTGGCGGCCTCGCCGGAGGCGGACGACGGCGGGCCGACCCAGACGGGGAGACTCCCCGCCCGGACCTTCGGCGGCCGCCCCGCCAGGGACTTGTCCGCGGCGGCGCTCGCCTGCGCCGGCCGCGCGACCGCCGTACCCGGGTGTGGCCAGGTCACGGCGGGGGCGCCCTTGAGGTCGAACGCCGCCCCCGGATCCGGCGGGGCGGGACGGGCCTTGCTCTGATGACCGGGTACAGGATGCTGGTCCTGTGCCTGGTGCCACGCCGGGTCGCCGGAGGCCTGGGCCTCCGGCAACGGGACGGCCAGCGTGGCGGGCACCACGACCGCCAGCAGTCCGGCGATCCGAACCCAGCCTCGCCAGGAAGCGAGCACGACTTACCTCCGGATGAACGTCGGTGCAAAGGGGGGCGGAAACGCGGCTTGCTCAGCCGTCCAGCGGCTGACCCATGGCGAGGTTGACGATCTGCCGGTCGGTGAGAGTCCCGGCGTAGGTCTGGACGTCGTCCACGTCGCCGGTGAAGTAGTCGACGACGTCGCCCTTGTACTTCGCGCGGCCGATCTGGAGCGGGCCGCCGGCGTTCCAGGCCGTCGCGAAGGGCCGCACGTCGGCGAGCTGGCCGTTGACGTACAGCCGGAGCTCCTTGGCGACCTCGTCGTACACGCCGGCCAGGTGTGTCCAGGTGTTCAGCGACATGCAGTCGACCACGTCGACCGACTTGGTCTGCGTCATCACCTCGGTGCCGGCGTCCTCGCTCGTCGTGGCGAACGACCAGTGGTAGACCTTCTGCCCGTTGTCGAGGAACCAGCGGTAGCCGAGGTAGAAGCCGCTGAACTTGTCGCCGTCCTGGCTGACCATGGTCATGTTCTGGCCCGGCACGGCGCAGCTGTCGTCGCCGGTCAGGCGCACCCGGGCCGTCACGGTGTAGCCGTGGTCGGTCCGCAGCGGAGCGGACGCGGTGGCCGCGTACGCCGTGGTGCCGTTGAGGCTCAGCACGTTCGAGCCGTCGAAGCCGTCGCCCGACCAACCCGCGTTCCCCTTGAGCGTCGCGGTCCTGGCGTAGCCGGAGGAGTCGGCCGCGGTGGTGCCCGTCCCCTCGTCGAACAGCCAGCGGCCGAGCTGGGCGGGCGGCTGCTTGGCCATGGCGGCGATCTCGTTGCCGAGTGCCGTGTCGTTCACGGTGCGGGGGTCGTCGGACAGGATCCGGTCCCAGACCTTCACCTCATCGATGTCGCCGGCGAAGTTCTCCTGGAAGGTCCCGTTGGCCTTGACCCGTCCGACCTGCAGCGGGCCGGTGGCGTCCCAGGGCGTGTAGGTGTAGGCGGCGGGGGTGGACTGGCGGATGCCGTTCACGTAGAGGCGGAGCTGCCTGGCCGGGGCGTCGTAGACGCCGACCAGGTGGGTCCACACGCCGACCTGCGGTTCGGCGTCGCTGAAGGCCCGGGCGATCGCGGGGTTGTCCTTGTCCGCGTCGTACTTGTTGAAGATCCAGCGCTTGTAGCCCCAGGAGTAGTACAGCTGGAAGCCGGCGCCCCTGTTGCCGGCCTGGCTCACCACCGTGGAGTTCTTGGAGTTGTCGTTCAGGCGTACCCACGCGGAGACCGACATGCCCCTGTCGGTGTGCACCACGGGGTCGCCGGTGGTGCCGTAGCCGGTGGCGCCGTCGAGGTGCAGCGCGCCCTTGACCCGCCCGCCCGTCCAGCCGGTGGTACCGGCCAGCGTCACCGGGTGCGGGCTCTCGGCCGAGTCGGCGGCGGTGGCGCCGGACGTCTCGTCCAGGTGCCATTGGCCGATCGCGTCCTTACCGGCCTTGACGTAGAAGGTGTAGACGGCGGGGGTCTTGCCCACGTTGCCCGCCGTGTCGACGGGGTAGACGTACAGCGTGTTCAGCCAGTCATGACGCGGCGCGACCCGCACGGTCACCGAGGTCTGCCCGGCGGGGACGCTCACCTGGGTCGCGGCCGTGGCGAGGCCGGGATCGTCGAGCGCGTACCTGAAGCGCGTCACATCGCTCTCGCCGTCACCAGGGGCGAGGGTGAACCCGCCGGCCGAGCCGACGCCGCCCTTCCAGTCGTCCGGCGTGCCCGCCGGATAGTCGGGTGAGGTGACCTTGGGGAGCTTCGCCGGATCGACCGTGTCGACCGTGAACTCGCACCACGCGCTCCACGCGCTGGCGTCGGTGCCGTCGAAGGCCCGCACTCTGTACGAGTAGGTCTCGCTCGTGACCAGAGCGGACAGCGTGATCTCGTGGTCGGTGGCCGTGGTCGTGTACTTGTAGGCCGTCTTGCCGCCCCCGGGCAGTGAGGAGGTGACGCTCTCCCACGCGCCGGTGGAGGCGTTGTAGCGGTTCATCATGAACTCGGCGCGCACGCCGTCGTTCGCCTTGTCCGGGTCGTAGATCTTCGCCTTGAGCTTGATCGGGTTCTGGGCGTCCCCGGCGTTCACGGACGGGCGGCCGGCACCCGTGACGCACGGCGTGCCCGGGTAGGTGCCGACTCCGGACGGCGCGGCGGGCGGGGTGTTGTAGTCGACCACAAGCTTCGGCGAGCCGCTGAAGCCCTTCCAGCCCCACACGCTGCCCGCGTCGTCGTTGTAGTCCCGCAGCCCGAAGGTCGTGTTCGACCAGCCGTTCCTGGCGGCTTTGACGATCGCGCTGGTGACGTCGAACTCGATGCCCTTGTCGGGGCAGGAGGAGCTGTAGCCGGCGTCGGAGGCGACGCTGTCCAGGTGATCGGCCCAGGACGGCTGGTGGCTCCAGGTCGTGGACGTGGAGATCCCGCCGGTCAGCCAGAGCTGCGCCGCCTGCGGGTCGTCGGTGCACCCCCATGACTTGTTCTGGGTCATCCGGAACGTGGCCTTCAGGATGTGCTTGCCGTTGACGTTGTCGGAGTCCATCCGGAAGAACGACCGCTTCACCCCGCCGCCGTAGTACCCGATCTCGGGGGCGTGGCTGGAATCCCAGTACGACTCGGACGGATAGGACTTGTCGACGTAGGTCCAGTGCAGCTTCGATCCTGACCACTGGGGATCGATGTAGACCGGGTAGGTGGTGTCGGGAGCGCTCAGCAGGTTCCGGTCCGGCGTGAGCGCGATCTGGTTCCGGGCCACCTCGACGCCCATGACGGCCTGCCGCGCCTCGCGTTCCGGGCCTGTGAGCAGGGGCGAGCGGGCGGCGGATCCGGAGGAGTCCCACATGCGCGGCGCCGGCGAATGGAACATCTCGATTCCCTGGTCGTTGACCGCGCTCAGACCGCCGGTCGCCGTCCTGCGCACCGCGAGACCGTTCGCCCGCATGCCGAAGACGATCTTGGCCAGCGCGGGGTCGGCCGCCGCCTCCTTGTTCTTGACCACCAGCACCTCGGAGAAGCCGAGCACCGACGCGGTGACCCTCAGATCGACACCCGGAAGCACCTCGCCGTACGTCGCGGTGCTCCCGTTGAGCACCGGTTTCGGCAGGTTTCCCGGCCAGCTCATCTCGACAGAGCGTCCGGCCTCCCCCAGCCGGGCCAGCGGGGCCGTCCCGCCGCCGGAGAACGTCAGCTCCAGCGGGGTGGCCACGGTCTTCACACTTCCGTCCGGCGCGAGGGCCAGGGTGGTGTCGACGTCGGCCCAGCCGTCTCCCCTGTGCACCCGCTCGGGCAGGGCCGAGGTCTCCGAGGTGAGCGAGCCGTCGGGGTTGGCGAACACCTGGCGGTTCTCCGTACGCAGGGCCAGCGCCTCCACCCGCTGCCTACCGCGGTGGGCCTGCTGCAGCGCCTCCTGCTCCGTCTGCGCCGGTGGATCGCCGGTGACCGCCGCGGCCGCGGTGTCGCCGCCGGCGAGGACACCACCGGCCACGAGTGAACCGGCCAGTAACGACATGACCGCGGCAAGGGACAACCCGCGGGGGGAACGGGGCATCAAGCCTCCAGGGCGTCTGCGTGATCGCGTGTTCGCGCAGCACTCTTCGGTTCCCGCCGCGTTCGCGAGGGCGCCTACCGCCCTCATGCACGCACGTCACGTCCCCGAGAGTGCCGATGATCTCGATACGCGACCATTTTCGGCATGAGCCAATGAGGGAGCAATTGTTTGCATCTGGATGCAAATTCCCTGGTAGCGGCCACGCCCCGCAGTCGCCATGCCGCACTGCCGGCGGCTCACAGGTGCGGCCTTGGTGCGGGGCACGGTGCGGATGTCAGCGACTGTTCCTGGCTATTTGCATGCAGATGCAAAGGCTGTTGATCGGCCGCTGTTTCCGGCAGGCTGCCTCTCATCGGTCCACAGGCGAATGCGAACGAACACATCCAGGTGCAGAAACGAGTCTGCAATGCCGAAAAGGAGGCTGGTCATGACCAGGAGATCGCGTCTGTCGCGGGGGCTTGTCACGGTGGCTGTGGCGGCGGCCACCGCCACGTCCGTTCTTTCGCCGGCGCCCGCCATGGCGGCGAAGTCGGGCTGCTCGGTCGTGCCGTTCACCCCCAGCGTGAAAAGCCACTACAGCGTCGTGGCCACCAACTCCGCGAGCTGTAAGGGCCGGGTGCGTAACGTTCGTGTCGGCGTGAAGCTGTATCAGTTCAAATCGGGGTGGTACGTGGCGGACAAGAAGTCCGTCTCCTGGGGAACCGTGGCCGTCTCGCGGACCGGTTACGTTCAGAAATGGATACATCCCGTCCCGGAGAGGATCTGCTACAAGTACATGACGTATGCCTGGGCGACCTGGACCTACGCGGACGGGAATCCCGGCGCGGCGGGCCTCTATTCCGCCACCAAGAAATTGTCGCCGAGCCGTTCCTGTTAGGCAGGCGACTCCCCTGCCCCGGGTGGGGGCGTCATGCGCCCCGCGTACGGTGAACCGGGACGCGAGCCGATCCGTGTAGGAGGAGAGGGCCGCCTACACGGGGGGAGGTTCTCGATGGGCGGGAGCAGCCGCCGGCGGGGGCCGGCGACGTTCGCGGCGGCCGCGGCCGCGGCCGCGGTGCTGCTGGGGCTGGCGGGATGCGGCGGGAGCCACGAGTGGTCCGCCGCCCCGCCCCGGTCCCCGGTGCCCGCCACGGCCGCCGCCGAGGTCACCACGGTGGACGTGACCATGGACGACTTCTCCTTCACCCTGCCCCGGCACGACCTGACGTCCGGCTCCTACACGTTCAGGCTGAGCAACGAGGGTGAGTCGCCGCACGCCATGGCGATCGCCGGCCCCGGCATCAGCGGCGCGAGGCGGTCGGGGACGATCACACCCGGGCAGCGGACGTTCCTCACCGTCACCCTCCGGCCGGGGCGCTACGAGGTGTGGTGCCCGGTGGACGACCACCGGGCCCTGGGCATGGACACCGCCTTCGACGTCCGCTGACACGTCACCCGCGCCGGGTCGTCACACGAGCGGGTCGTCACACGGGCGGGGCCAGCCAGGCGGTCGTGTCGGGCGGCAGCGCTCCCCCCGCCACGGAGCCGCTGGCCAGCAGGACCTCGCCCGGCGGGAGCGGCACCGGGACCGGGCCCAGGTTCGACACGCACACCAGGCCCGAGTCGCGCCGAAAGGCCAGCACGTCCTCGCTCAGCGGCAGCCAGGTCAGCGTGCCGTCGCCGAGCAGGTCACGGCGCAGGCGCAGCGCCGTGCGGTAGAGGGTGAGCATCGAGTCCAGGTCGGCGAGCTGCGCCTGCGCCGTGAGCTTGCGCCAGCCCTCCGGCTGCGGCAGCCAGGGCGGGGCGGACGGGTCAGGCCCGCCGAAGCCGAACGGCGGCTCCTCCCCCGACCAGGGCAGCGGCACGCGGCAGCCGTCCCGGCCGGGGTTGGCGCCGCCCGACCTGGCGAACATGGGGTCCTGCCGCGCCTCGTCGGGCAGGTCCTCCACCTCCGGGAGGCCTAGCTCCTCGCCCTGGTAGACGTAGACGCCTCCGGGCAGCGCCATCGCCAGCAGCGCCGCCGCCCTGGCCCGGCGCCGCCCCAGCTCCAGGTCCGTGGGGCTGCCGTGCAGCCGGCCGCCGTGCTGGAAGCCCGTGTCGGCCCGGCCGTACCGGGTCACGGGGCGGGTGACGTCGTGGTTGGACAGCACCCACGTCGGCGGGGCGCCGATCGGCACGTGCGTGGCCAGCGTCAGGTCGATCACCCGGCGCAGCTCCGCCGGGTCCCAGGGGCAGGACAGGAAGTCGAAGTTGAAGGCCGTGTGCAGCTCGTCGGGCCGCAGGTAACGGGCGAAGCGCTCCTGGTCGGGCAGCCACACCTCGCCGATCAGCACCCGCTCGCCGTACTCGTCGGCGATCCGGCGCCAGCGCCGGTACACCTCGTGCACGCCGTCCAGGTCCTCGTACGCGTCGTCCGACTTGTACAGCAGCGCGGCCGAGTCGACGCGGACGCCGTCCACGCCCCGGTCGAACCAGAAGCGCAGCACGTCCTCGAACTCCTGGTGCACCTCCGGGTTGTCCCAGTTGAAGTCGGGCTGCTCCGGGGCGAACAGGTGCAGGTACCACTGCCCGTCGGGCACCCGCGTCCACGCCGGCCCGCCGAAGATCGACGACCACCCGTTCGGCTCGTCCCGGAACCAGAACCGGTCCCTGGTCCGGGGGTCGGCCAGCGCCTCCTGGAACCAGGCGCTGGCGGTGGAGCCGTGGTTCGGCACGACGTCGATGATGACCCTGATCCCGTGCTCGTGGGCCTCGGCGACGAACGCCTCCGCCTCGGCCAGGGTGCCGAAGACCGGCTCGATGTCCCGGTAGTCGGCCACGTCGTAGCCGCCGTCGGCCATCGGCGACGGGTACCACGGGTTCAGCCAGAGGGCGTCGACACCGAGGTCCTTGAGGTATCCGAGGCGGGAGCGCAGCCCGGCCAGGTCCCCGCAGCCGTCACCGTTGCCGTCGGCGAAGCTGCGCAGGTACACCTGGTAGATCGCGGCCCCCCGCCACCACGTTCGCGACATGCTCATCCTTTGATGCTTCCGGCGGTCAGGCCCGCCATGATGTGCCGTTGGAAGAAGAAGAACACGATGATCGTCGGGACACTCGCGATGACGAGCCCGGCCATGATCGCGTTCTGTGACACCGCTCCGGCCGTCTGCGACAGGCCGACGCTGACGGTCATCCTGTCGCTCTCGGTCATGACCAGCAACGGCCAGACGAAATCCTTGAACGAGGCGACGATCGTGAAGATGGAGACCACGCCGAGAATCGGCCGCGACACCGGCAGCACCACGGACCACAGCACCCGCAGCGGCCCGGCGCCGTCGATGCGCGCCGCCTCGATCAGCTCCCTCGGTATGGAGTCGAAGAAGCGCTTGAGCAGGAAGATGTTGAACCCGTTGGCCGCCGCGGGCAGCCACAGACCCCACGGGTCGTTGAGCAGCCCGAGGTCGGCGACCGTGACGTACAGCGGGATCAGCACCACCATGGGCGGGACCATGAGCGTCGCCAGCATGGCGCCCAGCACCACGTTGCCGAACGCCGGGCGCAGCTTCGACAGCGCGTAGGCCGCGCAGACGTCCACCGCCATCGAGAACAGCCATCCGCCCAGCGCGTAGAACGCGGTGTTGCGCAGCAGCAGCCCGATGTCGAACAGCTCCCAGGCCTCGGCGAAGGCGTCCAGCGTGGGCGCCTCCGGCACCGCGGTGGGCGGCATCCGGGCGAGCTCCTCGCCGGTCTTCATCGCGCCCGTGACCATCCAGTACAGCGGGAAGACGAACGCGAGCGTGGAGCCGGCCAGCACCGTGAGCAGGACGGCCCAGTAGACGCGCCGCCCCCACCGGCTGTTGAGCTGCTGCGGCGAGACGATGGTCCGGAAGCGCACCTCGATCGGCTTGGGCCGGTTCCGCCCGCGCGCCCGGCCCGCGGAGGTGCGGGCGCCGATGGAGATCATGCGCTCTCCCCCCGGTCGTCACGGGTGAGCCGGAGCTGGAAGGCCGCGAAGATGAGCAGCGCCAGCATGAGCATCATGCCCAGCGCGCCCGCCTGGCCGTAGCCGTCGCCGTAGGTGAACGCGAACTGGTACATCAGGTAGGCGACGGTGACCGTGGAGTTCTCCGGGCCGCCGCCGGTCAGCATGTACGGCTCGATGAAGACCTGCATGGTGGCCACGATCTGCAGCATCAGCATGAGCAGCAGGATGAGCCGGGTCTGCGGGATCGTGACATGCCTGATCCGGGCGAGGATGCCGGCCCCGTCCAGCTCGGCCGCCTCGTACAGCTCGGGCGGGATGTTCTGCAGGGCCGCCAGGTAGATGAGCGTGGCGCTGCCCATGTTCATCCACGTCGAGACGAGCACGAGGGAGATCAGGGCGGTGGAGGAGGAGTCCAGCCAGGCCAGCGGGGGCAGGTGGACGAGGTCGAGGAGCTGGTTGAACAGCCCGGGGCCCGGGTCGTAGAACCACCTGAACAGCAGCACCGCCACGATCGGCGGCAGCATGACCGGCAGGTAGACGACGAACCGCAGGTAGCCCCGGGCGTGACGGAGCTCGTTGAGGACCAGCGCGGTGACGAACGGCACGGCGTAGCCGCAGACCAGCGCGAGCACCGTGAACTGCACGGTGTTGAGCCACGCGGTGCCGAACGCCGGGTCCTGGAAGACCGCCCGGAAGTTGTCCAGGCCCACCCAGCTGGGCGGATCGACCAGGTTGGTCCGCTGGAAGCTCAGCACGAACTCCCTGACCATGGGGTACCAGGCGAACACCGCGAAGCAGGCCAGCGCCGCGCACAGGAACCCGTAGGCCGTGAGGTTGCGTCTCAGGACTCCCACGCGGGTCAGCCCTTGGCGGCCAGCAGCGCGTTGGCCTTGGCCTCCGCGTCGGCGAGCAGCTTGCCGGGGTCGGCCTCGCGGCGGCTGAGCACTCCGGACATGACCACGTCGAGGATCGCGTACAGCTCCTGGGCGTGGGCGGGCTCGGCCTTGGGCGGCACGGAGGAGGCGGCGGCCACGTACGGCGCGTAGTTGGCGACCGGCAGGGTGGCGTTCTTCTCCCGGTCGGCCTGGATGGCCTTGCCGGTGGGCGAGCCGCCGTAGACGTCGTTGTCGGGCACGCCGACGGGGTTGCCGAGGGTCTTGCCGCGGGCGAAGTCGAAGCGTCCCTTGCCTACGGTGTTGTAGCGGAAGTCGAGCCACTGCAGGGCGGCCTTGGCCTGCTCGGGGGTGGCCTTGGGGTTGATCATGAACGCCTCGCCGCCGCTGAGCGACGCCTTGGCCTCGGGGAAGCCGGTGATGCCGTAGTCGGCGACGTTGCCCTTGAACTTGTTGACGACGTCGGTGACCACGTCGGGGGCGCCGAGCATCATGCCGACCTTGCCGCTGCCCATCGCCATCATCAGCGACTCCCAGCCGACCAGCAGCCGGCTGCCCATGCTGTCGTCGGTCCAGCGCATGTCGTGCAGGTTCTGCAGGACGGCGCGGCCCTCGGGCGAGTTGAACGCGGCCTTCTTGCCGTCGTCGGTGAGGACGGCGCCGCCGCGGCCGTAGAGGGCCTGGGTGAAGTGCCAGCCGCCGGTGTTGCCGCCGGAGTACTCGCCGTAGCCGACGTAGCCGGGGCCCAGGCCGGCGATCTTCTTGGCGGCCTCGCGGATCTCGGCCCAGGTGGCGGGCGGCTTGTCCGGGTCCAGCCCGGCCTGGGTGAACAGCTTGCGGTTGTAGACGAGGCCGACGCTGTAGTGGACGTTGGGGACGCCGTACACCTTGCCGTCCTTGGTCACCAGCTCGCGGACGTCGGCGCGCAGGTCGTTCCAGTTCCTGATCAGGCCCGTGTACGGGGAGACGTCCAGCGCCTGGCCCTTGCCGATGACGTCGGCGTAGTTGGTCACCGGCACCACGAAGGCGGTCTCCATCTGGCCGCCCGCCAGCTTCGGCCCGAACGTCTTGGGGTCGAAGCACGGCTGCTGGTCGGTGCTCCTGACCGTCACGCCCGGGTGCGCCTTCATGAACGCGGCGATGTCGTCGTCCCAGGCGGCGCGCTCCTTGGGCGCGGACTTCGCGGGCTGGCAGGCGACCGTGATCGTCACCGGCGCGGCGCCGCCGGGGCCGGGCTCGGCGGGCTCTCCGCCGCCGCACGCCGTGACCGAGAGGGTGAGCGCGGTGGCCAGTAAGAGTGCTGCCGATTTCTGCCCGGTGAATGTCTGCATGGGTTCGACCCTTCTGGTGCGAGGTGCCCACACCATAGGATCGCCGACCGTGCACTGCAATATCTCGACGGACTATTGCAAGATAACGACTCCGTCACGCACGTACGCGGGCCGTGGACGCCCGGACCACCAGCTCCGGCTCGTACAGCAGCTCGTCGGCGGGCACCACGGCCTTGTCGATCTGCGCGACCAGCAGGTCCACGGCCGCCCGTCCCATGGCGTCGATCGGCTGGCGCACGGTGGTGAGCGGCGGGTCGGTGCAGTTCATCAGCGCCGAGTCGTCGAAGCCGATGACCGAGACGTCGGCGGGCACGGACATCCCGGCGCGCCGCACCGCCCGGACCGCGCCCAGCGCCAGCAGGTCGCTGGCGCAGATCACGCCGGTCACGCCGCGCGCCACCAGCCGGGCGGCCGCCGCGTGGCCGCCCTCCAGCGAGAACATCGTGTGCTCCACCAGCGCCGGGTCGCCGCCGCCCGCCTGGAAGGTGTCCAGCTTGCGGCGCGACGGGACGTGGTCCTTCGGGCCGAGCAGCAGGCCGACGCGCTCGTGACCGAGCGCCCGCAGGTGGGCCAAGGCGATCTCGGCGGCCACCACGTCGTCGCAGGACACCTGCGGGAAGTCCAGCCGCTCCACGGCCGCGTTCACCAGGACCGTGGGCAGCTTGCGCTCATGCAGCAGCTCGTAGTGCCCGTGCGAGGCGTCGGCCTGGGCGTACAGGCCGCCGGCGAAGACCACGCCGCTGACCTGCTGCTGGAGCAGCAGGTCGACGTAGTCGGCCTCGGAGACGCCGCCGACCGTCCTGGTGCAGAGCACGGAGGTGAACCCCTGCTGGGCCAGCGCCCCGCCCACGACCTCGGCGAAGGCCGGGAAGATCGGGTTCTGCAGCTCCGGCAGCACCAGCCCCACCAGGCGGGCCCGGTCGCCGCGCAACTGGGTGGGCCGCTCGTAGCCGAGCACGTCGAGCGCGGTCAGCACGGCCTCCCGGGTGGCGCCGGACACCCCGGGCTTGCCGTTGAGCACGCGGCTCACGGTCGCCTCGCTCACCCCGACCTTCTTGGCCACGTCTGCCAGTCGTCGCGTCATGCGCAAACTATACGGCGAATCACGCAAATATTTGCAAGCACTTACGTAGACCCGACATGCCTCTGGAACGTCCCGGGCACATCCGGGCGGGGCGCGAAGCCGTCCGGGTCAGGGGCCGCAGGCCACCGTCAGGTCGGCCATCCCGAACACCAGCTCGTCGTTGTTGTACCAGGTCGCCGCGCCCATGCTGCCCGACACGGTGGTCCCGTAGGAGGTGAACCAGTACGAGTGATTCTCGATGGCCTCCAGGGCCGTCGGGTAGTTGGCCGGGCAGGTGACCTGCAGGTTGCCGTACGAGTGGCCGTTGACGTAGACGCTCTGCTTGAACTGCGGCCTCGGCAGCCCGGCGGGCTTCACGTTCGAGCACGTCAGCGTCAGCGTGACCGTGACCACCACGGGCCCGTACTTGCTCTCCTCGGCGTACGTCTGCGAGTTGTGGAAGTTGACCTTCGCGGCCTGCGCGCTGCCGTCCGGGATGGACTGCCAGAAGTCGTCGTAGTGGCCGTACGACAGGTCCTCCTGATTCCCGGTCTTGGTGGTGGCGCTGGTGCCCTTGATGTACGGCATGGTCGAGGGACATTTGGCCAGCACGTACCCCTTGCCCTGGGCACGCGCCGAGGAGAGGTTCGACACCGTACCCGTCACCTCTCCGGTGTCCGCGGCGAGGCCGTTCGCGGCGTGCGCCGGAGCGGAGAGCCCCAGAAGCCCCGCGGCCGTCAGCACGGCGGCCACTCCCATGCGTGCGTGGTTCGACATCATTCCGATTCCTTCCTCCGTAACGGTCGCGCCCCGGGGATCCGGTGGCGCGGAGGGAGCACGGTCGACGTCCGGGGGGTATCGGGGTCACCGTCCCTTCCGGGCGTCTCGCTCTTCTCACGGTAGGAAGGCGGGCTTGGGGCCCACTTGGTCCGGGCTTGGGCCGCACTGGCCGGCACCGGCCGGCGCGGGACCGGCCGGTGCGGCGCCGGTCAGTCGGCCTCGACGGGTACGGACGTCACGCCGGCCACGCCGGTGGCGGGGCGGCGCCAGGGGCCGTTGAAGAAGAAGACGGCCGGGATGAACAGGACGAGACAGCCAAGGCAGACCAGCAGCCACGTCTGCCAGCTCGTCGCCTCGACCACGCGCGGGATGACCAGCAGGCCGACGACCGCGATGGCCTTGGTGAGGAAGCCGAACAGCCCCCACGCGGTCCCCTGGAGCCTGGGGTCCACGTCCTCCGCGTCCTCGGAGTAGTTGGCCATCCAGGGCGCGTAGGCCACGCCGAGCGAGCCGCCGAGCAGCGCCCCGGCGATCATCAGCGTGCCGGTCGGCACGTCGCCGCCGCCGAGGGCGTGGGCCAGGTAGGCGGTGACGAGGACCGCCGCGACGGTCCCGCCGAGCGCGAAGGGCTTGCGCGTCCGGGTGCGGTCGGAGACGCGCCCGAAGACGATCAGCGTGAGCAGGTTGAGGCTCCAGAAGGCGGCCATGACCGTGGACGCCTGGGCGGCGCTCATGCCCAGGGAGTCGACCAGCATGACCTGGCCGAACAGGGTGAGCGTGAGGAACAGCACCAGCCACAGCGAGATGCCGACGACGTGGGCCCAGATGGCGCGGTCCGCGAACAGCGACCGCACCCGGGACGGCCGGGTGAGGTCGACGACGTGGGCGGCGTCGTGCTCGGAGTGCTGGATGCGGGCGCGCAGCTCGGGCGAGAGGTCGGCGATGTTGAAGGCGATCACCAGCGAGATCACCAGCGAGAAGCAGCCCATGATGACGAACTGCGAGCGCCAGGAGTCGCCGAAGACGGGCAGCGTCCAGCCCGCCACGGCGGAGGCGAGCAGGTTCGCCCCGACGGGGCCCCAGGACCAGAAGCCGAACGCCTGCGCCCGGCCCAGGCGGGGGGAGAAGTCGCGGACCAGCGGCGCCGTGCTCGCCATGGCGACGCCGTCGACGAAGGCCAGCGCGATCCTGGCGATCAGCAGGTCGCGCGGGCTGTGCACCAGCGTCATCGCGAAGCAGCAGAGGGCGGTCACCAACATGAGCGGCACCAGCAGCCGCACGCGGCCGACCCGGTCGGTCAGCCTGCCGCCCAGGGCCGACGCGACGGCCCCGGAGACGGCCGCGGCGCCGGACACGGCCCCGTACGTGGCGAGCGACATGTCGAGGTCCTTCAGCAGCAGCGGGACCACCGGAGCGATCTGCGCCTCGTAGGAACCGATGAGGACGGCCAGGACCGCCATGGTGAGGATCTTCATGCGGCGGGCGCCGGTGGGGTACTCGTCGAGCTCGCGTACGGAGAACAGGCCCATGAACACGCCTTTCTGGTGGGATGTCCCCTCGCCCATGAGTTCTAGAAGCAAGCTCTAGAATTCGTTTCCACGAATGGTCCGTCGCCGCACGCCTCCCGTCAAGGGGCTGTGAGCCCTCGCCAATTTTAGATGTACGTTCTAGAATCTGCTTCTGGCACTTCTCTCTCACGAGCAGGAGCACGATGACCGCCTCACGCAAACCCGTCCCCAAGCCGACGCCGGAGACCCAGCCGTTCTGGGACGGAACGGCCAGGGGCGAGCTGCGGGTCCAGCGCTGCCGCGGCTGCAAGCGGCACTACTTCTATCCACGGCCGGCCTGCCCGCACTGCGGCTCCGGCGACGTCGCATGGGTGACCACCGGCGGCCGGGCCACGCTGGTGTCCTACGTGATCAACCACCGGCCGGCGCCCGGCTTCGAGGACGACGGGCCGTACGCCATCGCCCTCGTCGAGCTGGAGGAGGGCGTCAGGATGATGACCAACATCGTCGGCGTGGAGATCACTCCGGAGAATTTGCCCCTCGACATGGAGCTGCGCGTGGTGTTCGAGCAGCGCGGCGACATGGCGGTCCCGCTGTTCCAGCCGGCCGGAGCCGCCCGATGAACATCGTGATCGCGGGGGCGGCCGAGACCGACGAGGTCGGCAGGCTGCCCGCCCACTCCACCCTGGCGCTCCATCTGGAGGCCGCGCGCAACGCCCTCGCCGACGCCGGCATGACCAAGGACGACATCGACGGCGTCGCCACCGTCGGCGTGCCGGGCCCCGTGCAGATCGCCCACGCCCTCGGCATCACCCCGGCCTGGCTCGACGGCACGGGCGTGGGCGGGTCGTCGTTCCTCTTCCACGTACGGCACGCCGCCGCGGCCATCCGGGCCGGCCAGTGCCACACGGTGCTGATCACGCACGGCGAGTCGGGCCGCTCCCGGGTGGGCGCCGGATACCCGGCGCTGGGCCGGGACTCGCTGATGGGCCAGTTCGAGCTGCCGTACGGCGTGTCCGGCCCGTCCACGGCGTTCACGCTGACCGCGCTGCGGTACATGAAGGAGACCGGGCTCACGCACGAGCAGCTCGCCGAGGTCGCCGTCGCGCAGCGGCGGTGGGCGCACCTCAACCCGCGCGCCATGTACCGCGACCTGGTCACGGTGGAGGACGTGCTCGCCTCGCGGCTGGTCGCCTACCCGTTCCATCTGCTGGAGTGCTGCCTGGTCACCGACGGGGGCGGCGCGCTGGTCGTCACCTCCGAGGAGCGCGCCCGCAGGCGGCCGGTCCACCTGCTCGGCTCCGGAGAGTCGGCCGATTCGCCGATCGTCTCCCAGATGGAGGACCTCACCACCTCCAAGGGCTTCCGCCTGTCGGGGGAGGCGGCGTTCGCCGAGGCGGGCGTCTCCCACGGCGACGTCGACCACCTCATGATCTACGACGCGTTCGCCCACGTCCCGATCTACGGCCTGGAGGACCTCGGCTTCCTCAAGCGCGGCGAGGCGGGCGCGTTCATCGCCGAGGGCCACACGTCGCCGGGCGGGCGGCTGCCGCTCAACACCAACGGCGGCGGGCTGTCCTACACCCATACCGGGATGTACGGCATGTTCGCCATCCAGGAGTCGGTGCGCCAGCTTCGCGGGGAGGCCGCGGCGCAGGTGCCCGGCGCCGAGGTGAGCGTGGTGCTCGGCAACGGCGGCATGTTCGCCTCGGCCGCGACCCTGGTGCTGGCCAACCGGCTGCCGTGACGGCGGCGTCCGCGCGAGGGTCCGGCCGCGGTGACAGCCGGACCCTCGCGCGAGCCGGCCGGGGACGGCGGCAGGGTCGCCGTCCCCGGCCGGTCGGCGCGGAGCCGCCGCGTTTCACTCGCGCCAGGTCACCAGGGCGTCCAGCGCCTCCACCCGCGAGCCGTCGACCAGCAGCGGGTTGATCTCCAGGGCTTCGAGGCGGGGTCCGAGGGCCTGCGCGTACGCGGCCACGCGGGCCACCACGGCCGCGACCGCGTCGAGGTCGGCCGGCTCCGCGCCGCGGGCGCCCTCCAGCAGCCGGACGCCCCGCAGTTCCCCCAGGGCCCGGCGCACCTCGCGGGCGTCCACCGGCAGCAGCCGCAGCGCGGTGTCGCGCAGCACCTCCACCCACACGCCGCCGAGGCCGACGGCCAGCGTGAGTCCCCAGCCGGGGTCCCGCACCACGCCGACGAGCAGCTCCACTCCCCCGCGCCGCTGCGGCTGCACGAGCACGCCCACGGCACCACCGGCGTGCCCCGCGCCAGGGGCGGCCCGCACCGCGGCGACGATCTCCCGAAAGGCGGCGCGGACCTCCTCCGGGCCGGTCAGGCCGAGCCGGACCCCGCCGATGTCGCTCTTGTGCCCGAGCCCCTCCGCCGACGCCTTCAGCACCACCGGGTAGCCGAACCGGCCGGCCGCCGCGACCGCGGCCTCCTCCTCGTACGCCTGCTCGGAGGGCACCACGGGGATGCCCGCGGCGGAGAGCAGGGCCGCGGCGCGGTGCTCGGCCCACACGCCGCTCGCGCTCGCCGCCTCCGCGGGCACGCCGCCCTCGAAGACGGCGTCCCCGGACACGGCGGCCTCGGATACGGCGTCCCCGGACACGCCGTCACCGGACACGGGCCGCTCCGCGACCGGGGCGGCCAGCGCGGCGCGGCGCGCCTCCGACCATCGCACGGCCGCGCCGATGGCCTGCATGCCGTGCTCGATCCCGCCCACGACGTGCGGGAAGCCGGTCTCCTCCTGGACGGCCCGGCCGAACTCGGTGACGTCGACCAGGGCGTTGCCCATCACCACGACGGGCAGCGGGGAGCCCGCGATCTGCTTGGCGCTGGCCGCGTACGCGGCGAGGACGGGCGCGGGGTGGGCCGGGGCGAGGCGGGGCGGCTCGGACAGCAGCACGACGGCGTCGATGCCCGGGTCGGCGGTCACCGCCTCCAGGGCGCGGGCGAGCAGGGTCCGGTCGACGAGCACGTACCCGGTGACGTCGAGCGGGTTCTGCACGGTGCCGAAGGCCGGGAGGATCCGCTCCAGCCGGGCGGCCGTCTCCGGGGCGAACGGCGGCAGCTCCAGCCCCTCGTCCTCCGCCCGGTCGGCGATGATCTCCGACGCGCCGCCCGACGGCGTGACGACGCCGAGTCTCGGCCCCGGCAGCGGGCCCACCTCGGCGAGCAGCCCCGCGGTGATGATGAGGTCCTCCAGCGAGCGCACCCGGATGACGCCGAGCCCGCGGAAGGCGGCGTCGATCACGTTGTCGTCGCCGACCAGCGCGCCGGTGTGGGCCTGGGCGGTGCGCGAGGCGAGCCCGCTGCGGCCGATCTTCAGCGCGACGATCGGCTTGCCCGCCAGCAGCGCCCGCCGGGCCACCCGAGAGAACTCGCCGGGGTCGCGCACCGACTCCAGGAACAGCGCGATGGCCCTGGTGGCCGGGTCGTCCACGAGGTAGTCGACGACGTCCGTGACGGTCAGCGTGGACTCGTTGCCCATCGAGGTGAGCAGGCTGACGCCGACGTTGCGGGCCTGGGCGAAGCCGAGGACGGAGCTGGCCAGCGCGCCGCTCTGCAGCACCACGCCCACGGAGCCGCGCAGCAGCGGCGACGGGATGGGCAGCCCGTACGGGGTGATGCCGGCGGCGGCGTTGATGAAGCCGTTGCCGTTCGGGCCGAGGACGGTCAGGCCGTTGTCCCGGGCGAAGGCGGCGATCTCCGTCTCCATCCGGGCGCCCTCCTCCCCCGCCTCCCCGAAGCCCGCGGTCAGGACGACGTAGCTGGTGACGCCCGCCGCGGCCCCCTCGCGCAGCACGGGCAGGACGGCCGTGGTCGGCACCATCACGTAGGCGAGATCGACCGGGCCGGGCACCTCGGACAGGCTCCGGTGAGCCGGCTCGCCGTGGACGACGCCGCCTCGCGGGTTGACCAGGTACACCTCGCCGGTGAACCCGTGCGTGCGCAGGTTCAGCAGCGTGCTGATCGACCAGCCCGACTTGTCGGTCGCCCCCACCAGGGCGATCGAGCGCGGGTTGAACAGCTGTGCGACGGGCATCTCACTCCCCGATCGTGGCGAGCCGCGCGTGACCCTTGATCAGGTTACGGGCGATGGTGCGGCGCTGGATCTCGTCGGTGCCCTCGAAGATGCGCAGCAGGCGCAGCTCCCGGTACCACCGCTCCACGGGCAGCTCCTTGGTGTACCCCATCCCGCCGTGGATCTGCAGGACGCGATCGACGACCTGGTTGGCCATGACGGCCCCGTTCAGCTTGGCGATGGACGAGGCGTGCCGGGCGTCCAGGCCCTCCCGCACCCGCCAGGCGGCGTAGAGGGTGAGCCACTTGGCGGCCTCGATCTCCACCTGCGAGTCGGCGATCATCCACTGGATCGCCTGGTAGTCGGCGATGGGGTGGCCCATGGACGTGCGGATCCTGGCGTAGTCGATCGCCATCTGGAGCATCCGCTCGGCCGCACCGATGGCGCCGGCGGGGATGAGGTAGCGTCCCTGGCCGATCCACTGCATGGCCAGCTCGAAGCCCTTGCCGACCTCGCCGAGGACGTTCGCCTCCGGCACCCGGACGTTCTCGAAGACCAGGGCGGCCGGCCCCCACTGCCCCATGGTGGGGATGGGCTCGGACTTCCATCCCATGTCGCGGTCGACGAGGAAGCAGGTGACGCCGCCGTCCGCCCCCTTGTCCGGGTCGGTCACGGCGAACACCATCACGAAGTCGGCCTCGCTGCCGCCGGTGATGAACGTCTTCTCGCCGTTGATCACCCAGTCGCCGCCGTCCCTGACCGCGCGGGTGCGGATGTTGCGGGCGTCCGACCCGGCGCCCGGCTCGGTGATGGCGAAGCAGGAACGGCGCTCGCCCTCGATCGTCGGGATCAGGTAGCGCCGCCTCTGCTCCTCGTCCCCGGCGTAGAGGATGTTGTCGGCCGAGCCGCCGAAGCTGAACGGCACGAAGGTGCGGCCGGTCTCCATCGCGATGATCGCGGACATGACCGGGCCCAGGGCGGCTCCGCCGTACTCCTCGGGGGTGTTGATGCCCCAGAAGCCCATCCGCTTGGCCTTCAGCCGCAGCTCGCGCAGGACGGAGGGGTCGAGACCCGGCCGGCCGGCACGCTCGTTGCGCAGGACCTCCGGCTCCAGCGGCATGACCTCCCTCTCGATGAAGGAGCGGATGGTGTCGCGGATCTGCCGTTCCTCGGTGCTGAGCGAGAAGTCCATGCCCCAACCTTTTCTAGAATCATCCTCTAGGAATCGATTCCAGACTGGTCCCGCACATCGGTGATGTCAACCCCGCTTTTAGAATGTAATTCTAGAACTGTGTGGAGTACGATGGGGAGTCCCCGCACCGCGAAGGAGCCACCATGGCGCGCAGGTCCACGGGCAAGGGCGGGTCGTGGGAGTGGAGCCGTACCGCCCAGACCCGCAGGAGCATGCTCCAGGCGGCCCGCGAGGTCTTCTCCGAGCACGGCTTCGCCGACGCCAACGTCTCCGACGTGGTCGCTCGGGCCGGCTCCAGCGTGGGCAGCCTCTACCACCACTTCGGCGGCAAGACCGAGCTCTTCCTCGCGCTGTTCGAGGAGCACCAGGCCGCCCACGAGGAGGCCGCCGCCTCCAGCGTGGCCGCGGCGAAGAAGGCGGGCGTCCGCGACCCCGTGGAGCTGTTCATCACCGGCGCCCGCGCGTTCCTCGAAGGGTCGTGGGCGCGGCGCGACCTCGCCATGCTGTTCATGGACGGCGACGGGCCGCCCGGCTTCGAGCTGATCCGCCGCACCCGCGGCCGGGAGTGGGTCCGGCAGAACGCCGTCCTGCTCGGCGCGGGCGACACCCCGATGGGCCGCCTCACGGTCTCGGTGCTGACCAGCGTGATCGGCGAGGCCGCCCGCGAGGTGGCCACCTGCGACAGCGAGGACGAGGCCAGGGACGTGGTCGAGGCCGCCGTCGCGCTGATCCGCCGCTTCGACCCGCTCACCGCCCCCGCCCCCGCTGCCGGTCCGGAGGCCTGAGGCGGGGTCAGCCCGGCCGCAGCGCCATCCTGCCCCGGTCGAGCACCACCGTCCCGTCGTCCTTGGCCGTCCGGAACAGCACCTCGTCACCGTCCTGCCAGATCGACACGGTCAGCGACTCGCCCGGGAAGACCGGGCTGCTGAACCGTCCCGACATGCCGGCGAACCTGGCCGGGTCGGAGCCGGCGACCGCGTGCAGCAGGGCGCGCCCGGTGATCCCGTACGTGCACAGGCCGTGCAGGATCGGCCGGGGGAAGCCGGCCCTGGCCGCGAACGCGGGATCGGAGTGCAGCGGGTTGCGGTCTCCCGACAGGCGGTAGAGCAGCGCCTGGTCGGCCCGCGTCGCGCAGGTCACCCGGTGGTCCGGCGCCCGGCCGGGAGCCGTCCACTCCTCGCGTGGCCCCCGGTCGCCGCCGAACCCGCCCTCGCCCCGGATGAACACCGCGCTGCGGCTGGTGACCAGCGGCTCGCCGCCAGGATCGACGGCGCGGGCCTCGCTGGTGACCAGCGCGCCCGAGCCCTTGTCGTAGACGCCGGTCACCTGCGAGGTGACGGCCACCGTGCCCTCGGCCGGCAGCTCGCGGTGCAGCTCGAACGCCTGCTCGGCGTGGACCAGCATGGCCGGGTGGAAGTCGCCCAGCCTGCGCGCGACCGGCGCCTGGGCGGCCAGCACCGCGAACGTCGGCAGCACCCGCTGCGGGGTCCCGGCCGAGTTCTCGGTGGTGAAGGCGAGCTCGCCGGTGCCCGCGCCGACGCCCAGGGCGTACAGGAGGGTGTCGCGGGACGTCCACGAGCGCTCGTACGGCCCGCTCTCGACGCCGACCAGGCTGTGATCGATCGGCATGTCAGCCCTCACCGCCCCGCGGGCCGGCCGGGACGCGGCCGTCGGTCCGCGCGTTGGGCGCGGCCTTGGCGACCAGGGCGGGGATGACGTCGTCCAGCTCGGCCGGGTCCCACCGGGCGCCCTTGTCCACGCCCGGCCCCGCGTGCCAGCCCTCGGCCACGCTGATCCGCCCGCCGAGCACGTTGAACACCCGCCCGGTGACCTCCCGCGCACGCGCGCTGCCCAGCCAGACCACCAGCGGCGCGACGTTGTCCGGGTCCGCCGGGTCGAACGGACCCTCGACGGGCCGCCGGGGGCCGCCGAGCCCTTCGGTCATCCGCGTCAGCGCCGCCGGGGCCACCGCGTTGACGGTCACGCCGTAGCGGGCGAGCTCCTGCGACGCGATGATCGTCAGCGCCGCGACGCCCGCCTTGGCGGCGCCGTAGTTGCCCTGTCCCGGGTTGCCGTAGATGCCGGACGACGACGTCGTGTTGATCACGGCGGCCTCCACCCGCTCGCCGGCCTTGCTCCGGGCCCGCCAGTACGCGGAGGCGTGCCGCAGCGGCGCGAACGTCCCGCGCAGGTGCACCCGGATCACCGCGTCCCACTCCTCGGCCGTCATGTTGACCAGCATGCGGTCCCGCAGGATGCCGGCGTTGTTGACCAGGACGTGCAGGTCGCCGAACCGCTCGACCGCCGACGTGACCAGCCGCCGCGCGCCCTCGAAGTCGGAGACGTCCGCGCCGTCGGCGACGGCCTCGCCGCCCATCGCCCTGATCTCCTCCACGACCTCTCCGGCCGGGCCCGGGGACGAGCCCGTGCCGTCCACCTCGGCGCCGAGGTCGTTGACGACGACCTTGGCCCCCTGACGCGCGAACTCCAGCGCGTGGCCGCGCCCGATCCCCCGCGCGGCCCCCGTGACGATCACCACGCGGCCTTCCGCGATCCCGCCCATACGACACTCCTTCGACCGGCTCGTCGTCCAGAATTCGATTCTAGTATCGCGATCTAGAATCGGATAGGGCGAGCGGCCGCCCGGTCCGTGGAGTCGTCGAGGAAGACGCTGTCGATGAGCCCCCGGCCGATGCCCGCTCAGGAGGGCAGGCAGCGGCCCGAGACCACCGAGAACAGCCGCTCCTTGCCCGGCAGGATGCGCAGGTTGACGCGGTCGCCCTTGGCCGGCGGCGCGTTCGGGTCGACCCGGGCGATGACCGTCTGGCCGGCCAGCGCCGGTTCGCGGGCGTCGGCGTACTCGCCGTAGAGGAAGGCGTCCGAGCCGAGCTCCTCGACCACGGTGACGGTGATCGGGAACGTCGACGGGTCCGTCCCGCCGTCGCCGGCCACCTCGACCGCCTCCGGCCGGAAGCCCAGGATGACGCGGTCGCCGCCCTCCTTGCGCAGCGCCTGGAGCGTCTCGCGGCTCAGCCGGATCCGCTGCGCGCCCAGCACCGCCTCCTCGCCCTCGACGCGGAACTCGGCCAGGTTCATCGACGGCGAGCCGATGAAGCCGGCGACGAAGACGTTGGCCGGGTGCTGGTAGAGCCGCAGCGGCGTGTCCACCTGCTGCAGGATGCCGTCCTTGAGCACGGCCACCCGGTCGCCCATCGTCATGGCCTCGACCTGGTCGTGGGTCACGTACACCGTCGTCACCCCGAGCCGGCGCTGCAGGGCGGCGATCTGGGTACGGGTCTGCACGCGCAGCTTGGCGTCCAGGTTCGACAGCGGCTCGTCCATGAGGAACACCTTCGGCTCGCGCACGATCGCCCGGCCCATGGCCACGCGCTGCCGCTGACCGCCGGACAGCGCCTTGGGCTTGCGGTCGAGGAACTCCTCCAGGTCCAGCAGCCGGGCCGCCTCGTGGACCCGCCGGTCGCGCTCCTCCTTCGGGGTCTTCATCACCCTCAGGGCGAAGCCCATGTTGTCGGCCACCGACATGTGCGGATAGAGCGCGTAGTTCTGGAACACCATCGCGATGTCCCGGTCGCGCGGCGGCAGGTGCGTGACGTCCCGCTCGCCGATGCTGATGTGGCCGCCGTCGACCCGTTCGAGCCCGGCGAGCATGCGCAGCGACGTGGACTTCCCGCAACCGGACGGGCCGACGAGGACCAGGAACTCGCCGTCCTTGATGTCGAGGTCGAGGGCGTCCACCGCGGGCCGCTCGGTGCCCGGGTACACGCGGGTCGCCTCGTCGTAGAGAACTTTGGCCATCGGTCTCTCCTCAGTGACTCACAGGTAGGGGTTCGGTCAGGGTGGCGGGGCGGCGGAGCTCGACATCGACGAGGAGGACGCGGGCGGTCAGCTCGCGCAGGATCCTCTCCTCCTCGCGCGGCACGCCGCTGTCGGTGATCACCGTGTCGTACGCGCTCGCGTCGCGGTGGCTGAAGGCGGCGTGCCGCCCGAACTTGGAGGAGTCGACGAGCAGCAGGTGCCGCCGGGCCGCGTCGAGCATGGCCTCCTTGACGGCGGCGTACCTCTGGACCGGGTGGTAGAGGCGGCCGTGCGTGATCGCCACCGCCGACATGAGGGCGACGTCGGCGTGGATGCGCTGCAGGGCGCGGGACACCTCGGGCCCGGTCGTCGAGTCGAAGGCGCCGTCGTAGTCACCGCCGAGCAGGATCGCCTGGCTGTGCTCGGTGGCCGCGACGATGCGGGCGACGCTGACGGAGTTGGTCACCACCGTGTAGCCGCCGCGCTCGTCGAGGCGCCGGGCCAGCGGGAACAGGGTGGTCGAGTCGTCCATGAGGAGCACGCCGCGGGGCGGCAGCTCCCACAGGGCGACCTCGGCCAGCGCCTCCTTCTCCGCCGGCCGCGTCCGCCTGCGCAGCTCCGGCGCAACCTCCATCGTGACGGCGGCGACGGCCGCCGCGCGGCCGCGGGACTTGCGCAGCAGCGCGCCGCCGGCCAGGGCGTCCAGGTCACGGTGCATGGTCATCACGCTGACCCCGAACTCGCCGGCCAGCTCGGCGATGCCCATCTCGCCCCTTTCCGCGACGCGGGCGAGCACCGCCCGCCTCCGCTCCTCGAGACCGGCGGTCGTGGCCCGAGCCCTGGCCATGTCCTCACTCCTGCGGCCGTACCACTGCCTTGACCAGCTCGGGGTCGCGCGTGCCGGCCGTGAGCGCCTCCTCGACCCGGTCCAGGCCGTAGTGGCCGGTGACCAGGGCGTCCAGCTCGACACGGCCCGCGGCGGCCAGCGCGACGGCCCGCGGCCAGGTGTTGGCGTACCGGAAGGTGCCGGTCACCTCCAGCTCGCGCGTCTGCACGTACGTCAGCGGGAGCGGGATCTCGTCGCCGCCCATGCCGATGAGCACGACGCGCCCGGCCCGCGCCATCGTGCGGACGGCCTGCGCGGTCGCGGCGGGCCGGCCGGAGCATTCGAGCAGCGCGTCCGGCTCGAAGAGGGCGTCGGTCAGGCTCTCGGTGCGCACGTCGAGGATCGCGGTGGCGCCCAGCTCGCGGGCGCGCCCGAGCCGGGCGGGGTTGACGTCGGTGACCATGATCTGCGTGGCGCCGAAGGCCCGCGCGGCCTGGAGGCAGAGCAGCCCGATGGGGCCGGCGCCGGTGACGAGCACGCGGGTGCCCGGCCCGACCCGTGCCTTGAGGCAGGCCCACACGCCCACCGACAGCGGCTCGATCAGCGCGGCCGCGTCGTCGGAGACGGTGTCGGGGACAGGGTGGGCGAACTCCTCGTGCGTGACGACGTACTCGCAGAAGGCGCCGTCGATCGGCGGGGTGCCGAAGAAGCGCATCCGCGGGCAGAGGTTGTAGCGGCCCGCCCGGCACTGGGCGCAGGTGAAGTCGGGCACCCCCGGCTCCAAGGAGACGCGCTGCCCCGGGTGGTGGCGGCCCGCCCTCGGCCCGGTCTGCACGACGATCCCGGCCGGCTCGTGGCCGAGCACCAGCGGGGACTGCACGACGAAGTCGCCGATCCGCCCGTGCTCGTAGTAGTGCACGTCGGAGCCGCAGGTGCCGACCGAGGTGACCTGGACGAGCACCTGGCGGGGGCCCGGCTCGGGCCGGGGCCGCTCCTCCATGACGATCTTGCCGACCCCGTGCAGCACGGCTGCGCGCATGACCCCTCCTACTCTCCCGTGACGGCGCCGAGGGTCAGCCCGGTGACCAGCCAGCGCCGGACGGCGAGGCCGGCGAGCATCATGGGCACGACCACGATCGTGCCGATCGCGGTGAGCTGCCCCCAGTCGACGCCCGTCTGGGTGACGAGCTGCGAGGCGGCGATCGGCAGGGTCTGCGAGCTCGGCCCGGAGAAGACCACGGCGAAGGCGTAGTCGTTCCAGGCGAAGACCAGGCACAGGATGAAGGTGGTGACGAGCCCGGCCTTCGTCAGCGGGAGGATGACCGTCCAGAAGGCCTGCCAGCGGGTGCAGCCCGCGACCAGCGCCGACTCCTCCAGCGACGGCGGCACCTCGGCGAAGAACGCGCTCATCAGCCAGATGGCGAACGGCAGGTTGAACGTCAGGTACGCCAGCACCAGCCCCGGGATGGTGTCGATGAGGCCGAGGCCGCGGAAGATGAGGAACAGCGGCACCACGACCGCCGCGATGGGCGCCATGCGGGTCGAGATGATCCAGAACGCCAGGTGCTTCTTCCCGCGCATCTGGGTCCTGGCCAGGCCGTACCCGGCCAGCGCCCCCAGGCAGACGGCGAGCACCGCGGAGATCCCGGCGGCGAGCACGCTGTGCCAGATGTAGGGCACGAGGTTGTTCGGCCCGGAGAACAGGCCCCGGTAGTTGTCCAGGGTCGGCTGGAACAGCACCTGCGGCGTGCCCGAGGTGACGTCCGTGCGGTTCTTGAACGAGGACATCAGCATCCACACCAGCGGCACCAGCGTCCAGAGCATGGCCACGACGACGACCAGCCCGACCATCCAGCGGGTGCGCCTGCCGGTCTCCTCCAGCGGCGACTGCGGCGTCCCCCGCGGGGCGGCCGTCACCGGCGCGGTGCGCCGCTCGACCTGTGTGGCGCTCATCGGGTCAACCCCCTGACGTCCAGCAGCCGGACGAAGGTACGGGCGATGAAGATCGAGAAGGCCAGCATCGCCAGCCCGATGGCGGCGGCGTAGCCGAGGTCGAAGAAGCGGAACGCGGTCTCGTACAGCCGGACAGGGACGATCTTGGTGGCGTCGGCGGGGCCGCCGTTGGTGGTGACCCAGATGATGTCGAAGTACCGGATCGCGTCCATGGAGCGGATGAGCAGCGCGACGAGCAGCACATTCGCGATCGCCGGGAAGACGATGTACCGCAGCGTCATCCAGCCCGGCGCGCCGTCCACGGCGGCGGCCTCCCGCACCGACTGCGGCACGCTGGACAGGCCGGCCAGGGTGATCAGGGCGATCAGCGGCGTCCACTCCCACACGTCCATCAGCACGACGGCGGCGAAGGCGCTGATGGGGCTGCCGAGGATGTCGCCGGTGTAGCCGACCGAGCGCAGCACCCACGCGTAGAGGCCGAAGGTCGAGTCGGTGAGGTAGCGGCCCAGCAGGCCGACGATCGACGGGGCGACGAACATCGGCAGCAGCAGCAGGCCGAGCAGGACGTTGCGGCCGCGCAGCACCCGGAACAGGCACAGCGCGACGGCCACGCCGAGGACCATCTCCAGCCCGACGGTCAGGACGAAGTAGACGATCGTCCGCAGCCACGACATCCACATGTCGGCGTCGGTGAAGAAGCGCGCCCAGTTGCGCAGCCCGATCAGGTCGAGCCGCACCCCGCCGAGCAGCCGGACGTGGGCGAAGCTCATGGCGATCAGCGCGATGAACGGCACGATCGACAGCGCGGCCAGCAGGAGCAGGCCGGGCGCCATCATCCTGCCCTCGAAGCCGATACGCGGCTCACGGGGCGCGGCGGTGTCCGGCCGGGAGCGCTCCAGCACCGGCGAGTGATCCGCTGCGTGCGTCATCTACGCCACCCACCCTCGGGCCACGATCTGGTCCACCCGCGCCTTGATGGAGCGCATCGCCTCCTCCGGCGACGACCCGCCGGTGAGCATCCGGGACAGCTGGGTGAAGATCGCGGTGTTGCACTCGTTCCACATCGGGATCTTCGGGCGCAGGCCGATCTTGTCGGGCTCCCAGGCCTGCCGGACGGCGGCGGCGGTGAGCATGTTCGGCATCGGCGTGGGCCGGTGCTCGGCCGCGCGCACCTCCGGCAGCTCGTACACCGAGGTCCGGGTGGGGGTGCCGCCGCCCGCCTTGCTCTTGAGGTTGGCGAGCTGTGTCTGGGGCGAGGTGGCCCAGGCGATGAACAGCCAGGCGGCCCCGCGCTCGTTGGGCAGCGTGTTGCCGCTGATGGCCACCCCCGTGCCCCCGTACATGTTGGCGGTGCCGGCCGGCCCCTTGGGCAGCGGCGCGTAGCCGACCTTGCCGGGCAGCACCTGCTCGTTGCTGGCCGCGAACTCGTGCCAGTTGGGGCACATCGCCAGCCGCCCGGCGCGGAACGCGGCGCCGACGCCGTCCCAGTCCCAGGTCGTGGACGCGGGGTCGGCGATGGCGAGCAGCCGCTGGTAGAACCGCGCGCCGGCGATGGCGGCCTCGGAGTCGAGCCGGCAGGGACCGGGGTCGCGCGAGCCGATCCGCCCCACCTGCTTGCCGTTGTCGAAGTAGGCGCCGCCGTAGGACCACAGGACGTTGCTGAAGTCGTTCATCAGGGAGTCGTGCTGGCGGGCCTGGTGGCCGGTGCCGTACTTGACGTCCGCGGTGGCGTTCTTGTTGAACCACCGCGCCATCCTGTAGTACTCCTCCCAGGTCCGATCGCCGCCCGGCGTCGGGTCGAAGCCGAGGTCGTTGGCCATGCGGTCGTGGTACTTGTCGAACAGGTCGCGGCGGTACTGCCAGATCATCGTCGGCGCGTCGTAGGGCAGCGTGTAGATCGCCTGCGGGTCGACGAACCGGCCGGCGGCGTCGAGCTGGGCGGGGATGAAGTCCGCCACGCCGCCGGGCAGGTCGGGCAGGTTCGGGTCCGCCTGCATGGTGCGCAGGTCCACCAGCCCGCGCTGGTACGGCGCCAGCACCTGGTACGGGTCGGCGTAGATGACCTGGTACTGGGCGTGCCCGGAGGCCAGGTCCAGGGCGACCCGCTGGACGAGCGCGGTCAGCTCCAGCGTGACGATGTTGACGGTGATGCCCGTCAGGTCGGTGAAGGGCCGCGTGTCGGCCGCGATGGCGGCGGTGGGAGCGGTGTTCTCCGAGATGAAGTTCAGGGTGGCGCCCTTGAACTGGCGCCACTGGTCCCCGGCGGCGGTCGCGACGTGCGGCGCGTCGGCGTGGGATCCGCAGGAGCTGAGACTCCCGCCCAGGGTGACCGCGGCGCCCGCGGCCAGCGCGCCCCGCAGGATGTCACGCCTGCTCGGTTCGAGCGGGTTCCGGTCCACTGTCCCCTCCCCCACGGTCATGCGACAGGTAAGGGCAATGAGGCCGGTTTATCCGTAATAAATGCTGATGTAAACGCATATGTGAGATTTTCTCGCATTTCATATGAGATCTTTGCTTTTCTGGTGGGTTCTGGCTGGTCACCGGCTCGTAGGCTCAGCGAGTGGGGCTGCCATGACACTCGTCGCGGGCGTCGACTCGTCGACCCAGAACTGCAAGGTCGTACTCCGGGACGCCGGCTCCGGGGCTCTGGTCCGCTCCGGCAGGGCGGGTCATCCGCCCGGCACGGAGGTGGACCCCGTGCGCTGGTGGGAGGCGATGCGGGCGGCGTTCTCCCGCGCGGGCGGGCTCGACGAGGTCGCGGCCATCTCGGTCGCGGGCCAGCAGCACGGCCTCATCCCGCTCGACTCCGCCGGCCGCGTCATCCGGCCGGCGCTGCTCTGGAACGACACGCGCTCGGCCGCCGCCGCCCGCGACCTCGTCGGGGAGGTGGGCGCCGGACCCTACGCCAGGAGGGCGGGAAGCGTGCCCGTGGCCTCCTTCACCGCCGCCAAGCTGCGCTGGCTGCGCGACCACGAGCCGGGCAACGCCGCCGAGGTCGCCGCCGTCGCGCTGCCGCACGACTGGCTGACCTGGCGGCTGCGCGGGTTCGGCCCGGCCGCGTCCAGCCCGCTCGGGCCGGAGCTCGGCGAGCTGGTCACCGACCGCTCCGAGGCGAGCGGTACGGCGTACTGGAACCCGTTCACCGGCGAGTACGACCAGGAGCTCCTCGAACGGGCGCTGGGCCGGGCGGTGATCGTGCCCCGGGTCCTCGGGCCCGGCGAGCGCGCGGGGACGGCCGCGGGGACGCCGATCGTCGTCGGCCCCGGCGCCGGCGACAACGCCGCGGCGGCGCTCGGCCTCGACGCGGCCCGCGGCGACGTCGTCGTGTCGATCGGGACGAGCGGCACCGTCTTCGCGGTGACGGACCGTCCGGCGTGCGACGAGACGGGGACCGTCGCCGGGTTCGCGGACGCCACCGGCCAGTTCCTGCCGCTGATCGCGACCCTGAACGCGGCCCGCGTGCTGGACGCCGTGGCGCGCCTGCTCGACGTCGGCCACGACGAGCTGGGGCTGCTGGCCCTCGACTCCCCTCCGGGCGCCGGCGGCCTCGTGCTCCAGCCGTACTTCGAGGGGGAGCGCACGCCGAACCTGCCCGACGCCACGGCCACGCTCTTCGGCCTGACGCTCGCGTCGGCGACCCGGCCGGCCCTCGCCCGCGCGGCCTTCGAGGGCATGCTGTGCGGCCTGGCCGACGGCCTCGACGCCATCCGCGCGCAGGGCGTGAAGGCGGACCGGGTGCTGCTGATCGGCGGGGCCGCGCAGAACACCGCCGTGCAGCGGATCGCCGCCCAGACGTTCGAGCCGCCCGTGGTCGTGCCGCGGCCGGGCGAGTACGTCGCCGACGGGGCCGCGGCCCAGGCCGCCTGGGCGCTCATGGGGGAGCGCCCGCACTGGCCGCGCTCCGTCGCGGCCGAGCCGCCGCCCGACCACCGCCCGCTCATCCGCGAGCAGTACGCCCGGCACGCGCCGCCGCCGACCGCTCAGCCGTTGTGATCGCGTCAGCCGTTGTGATCGTGCCGGGGGCGGCGCGTCACCGGCGCTCGCCGTGGCGGGCGAGCTCCTCCACCGTCACGTGGGCCCCCCTGGTGTGCAGCGATTCGAGAGCGCGCAGGTACGGCTCCGCGAACCGCTTGTCGTCGGCCAGGTCGCCGAAGAGCGCGCGGTTCTCGATGAAGGCCGCGGGCCGTTCGCGCTGCGACCTCGCGATGGCCGTCAGCTCGTCGCTCAGCCGGTCGACGACGGTGATCGGCTCGCCCCGCTCGTCCACGCCCTCGGCGTAGCGCGCCCAGGCGGCCACCACGGCGGCCGAGCGGGTGACCTCGCCGCCCCGCGCGAGCTGCTCGCGCACGACGGGCAGCAGCCACTTCGGGATCCGGTCCGACGACTCGGCGCACAGGCGCGCGATCGTGTCGCGCACCTCGGGGTTGGAGAAGCGCTCGATGAGGGTGCTCTTGTAGGCGTCCAGGTCGACGCCCGGCACGGGGCGCAGCGTCGGCGTGGCCTCGGCGTCCATGTAGCCGCGGACGAACGCGGCGATCGCGGGGTCGCGGGCGGCCTCGTGGACGTAGCGGTGCCCGCTGAGGTGGCCGAAGTAGCACAGCGCCTGGTGCCCGGCGTTGAGCAGGCGCAGCTTCATCAGCTCGTACGGCTCCACGTCGGCGACGACCTGCACCCCCGCCTCCTCGAAGGGCGGCCGGCCCGCGGTGAAGCGGTCCTCCAGCACCCACTGGGTGAACGGCTCGCAGACCACCGGCCAGGCGTCGCGGACGCCGGACAGCCGCGCCACGGACTCGCGCTCCTCGTCCGTGGTGACGGGCGTGATGCGGTCCACCATGGAGTTGGGGAAGGCGACCTCGGTCTCGATCCAGGCCGCGAGGCCGGGGTCGGCGAGGCGGGCGAACGCCGTGAACGTGCGGTGCGCCACGTCCCCGTTGCCCTGGATGTTGTCGCACGACATGATCGTGAACGGCGGGATCCCGCGCTCGCGCCTGAGCCGCAGCGCCTCGGTGACGAGCCCGAACACGGTGGCCGGGACCGCGCCGGGCGCCGCGTCCGCCCGGATCGCGGGCGTCCGCGGGTCGAACTCGCCGGTGACGGGGTCGATGTTGTAGCCGCCCTCGGTGACGGTGAGCGACACGATGCGCACGGCCGGATCGGCCATCTTCTCGATGACCGCCCGCGGGTCGTCGGGGGCGAAGAGATAGTCGACGATCGAGCCGATGACGCGGGCCTCGCGCGTCCCGTCCGGGTGCTTCAGCACGAGGGTGTAGAGGCCGTCCTGGGCGGCGAGCGCGTCGCGCATCCGCGCGTCGCCGGGCAGGACACCGACGCCGCAGACGGCCCAGTCGCGTGCCTTGCCGTCGTTCATCAGCCGGTCGAGGTACATCGCCTGGTGCGCGCGGTGGAACCCGCCCACCCCGAAGTGCACGATGCCGGCGGTGAGCCCCGAACGGTCGTAGGAGGGGACCGCGACCTCCCCGGGCAGGCTCGCCAGCGTGTCCTGCGTCAGTGTCGTCAGCGCCATGATCTCCCCTTCGGCGGCCCCCCGCGCCGCCTCTACGCTCAGCATGGCCGGGCTTCCCCCGCTTCAAACGTACACCACTATGTAGCAGAACGTAATCGATTGTTCGCTTTCTGCTACTTTCTGCGTTTTCGCCAACATGCGACCGCATCTGCCGGGAATCGAGCTGGAGGACGGACAGCCGTCCACGCTCATGTACGGGGGGTAGTGATGTCGCTACGTGTCACGTTCGCCGGAGTCGCCACGGTCGCCGCGGTGGTGGTGCTGGGCGGGTCGCCGGTGCCGGCCGCCACCGCACGGGGGACGGCGGTCTCCCAGCAGGACACGGCGTATCTGCGGGCGGCCCACCAGGGTAACCTCGCCGAGATCGCCGCCGGGAAGGTCGCCCAGGCCAAGGGAGTGTCCGACGCGGTCCGCTCGATCGGGGCCACACTCGTCGCCGACCACACCGAGCTGGACGCGGCAGTGCGGGAGGCCGCGCGACGGCTGGACGTGACGCTGCCCACCCGCGCGACCCAGCGGGACAGGGCCATGCTGGAGCGCGTGTCCGCGCTGTCCGGACCCGCCTTCGACCGCGCCTGGGTCACCGCGATGATCGCAGGCCACCGCGCGGCCCTGCGGCTGGGCAAGAAGGAGCTCCAGGAAGGCTCGTCGACGACGGCCAAGGAGGTGGCGCAGTCCGGCGCGCCCGTCATCCGCAAGCACCTGAACGAGCTGCTGAGCGCCCAGAAGTGACGACCGCCCCGGCCCAACCCCCTCCGGGCGGTCGTGGAGATCCGGGTGACCCGGCTGCTCGGCGACGGGCGAGCTGAAACCGACATATCGTAACGATCTGACAAAAGCCATAATGATCTTCTTCAGCCGGGGTACGGGATCGGACGGACCGGCCTGAGGAGGCGCGGTGATGGCCGAGAGCAGACTGTCAGCGGAAGAGCAGCGATCCCAGATCAGGAAGGCCGCCACGGCCAGCGTCGTCGGCACCGCCATCGAGTGGTACGACTTCTTCCTGTACGGCACGGCGGCCGCCACGGTCTTCGCCGGGGTCTTCTTCCCCAAGTCCACCCCCTACGCGGGCACCCTGTCGGCGTTCGCCACGTACGCGGTGGGCTTCGCGGCCCGCCCGGTCGGCGCCGCCATCTTCGGGCACTGGGGCGACCGGATCGGCCGCAAGGCCACGCTGATCGTGACACTCGTGATGATGGGCGTGTCGAGCGCGCTCATCGGCGTGCTGCCGAGCACCGCCAGCATCGGCGTGGCCGCGCCCATCCTGCTCGTCGTCCTGCGCATCCTGCAGGGCATCGCGGTGGGCGGCGAGTGGAGCGGGTCGGTGCTGCTGTCCATGGAGTGGGGCGACCAGCGCAGGCGCGGCCTGATGGCGAGCTGGCCGCAGATCGGCGTGCCGATCGGCCTCATCCTCGGCACCGGCGCGATGTCGCTGCTGGCCGCCGTCGCGGGCGACGCGTTCAAGGTCTGGGGCTGGCGCGTGCCGTTCCTGGCGAGCCTGGTGCTGGTGGCCATCGGACTGTGGGTGCGGCTGCGCGTGATGGAGACCCCGCTGTTCAGCCGGCTCCTGCAGACGCGGCGGGTGGCCAAGCTGCCCGTCGTCGAGGTGCTCAAGCGGCACCCGAAGGAGGTCGTGCTCAGCGCGCTGCTCCGCGTCTCGGAGCAGATGCCGTTCTACCTCTTCACGACGTTCGTCATCACCTACATCACCGCGCCCCACATCGGGATGTCCGAGACGTTCGCGTTCGCCGCCGTCACCTGCGCGGCGGTCGTCGAGCTGGCCGCGATCCCGTACTTCGGCCATCTCAGCGACCGGGTCGGGCGCCGGCGGCTCTACGCGCTCGGCGCGATCCTGCTCGCGATCATCGCGTTCCCGTACTACGCGCTGCTGAACACCGCCATCCCGATCGTCATCCTGCTCACGATCATCGTCGCGCAGTTGCAGCACGCGATGGAGTACGGCCCGCAGGCGTCACTCATCGCCGAGAACTTCCCGACCGGCCTCAGGTACGGCGGCGCCGGGCTCGGCTACCAGCTGGCCTCGGTCGTCGCGGGCGGCCCCGCCCCGCTGATCGCCACGTGGCTGCTGCACGACCACGGCTGGCAGGCGATCTCCATCTTCATGGTGGTCGGGGCGGTGATCGGGCTCGCGGCCACCCTGGCGCTGCCGGACCGCTCAAGGATCGACATCTCCGACGACGCCGCGTACGGCGCCACCCCCGCGTGACGCGCCGGCCTCCGCTGCCGGGGCCTCGCCCGCCTGCCCGAGAGGGTCGCCAGCCTGCCCGAGAGGGCCGGCCAGTCTGAGAGCGTCGGACAGGTCGCCGGCGCGCGGGAAGCGCAGGATCAGCGCGGGCGGGACCTGCCGCCCGGTACGGCGCTCCAGGTCGGCGGCGAGCCGGGCCGCCAGGAGGGAATGGCCGCCCAGCCGGAGGAAGTGGCTGTCGCGCCGGATCCGCTCCACGCCGAGGGCGTCACGGTAGGCGGCGAGGACGGCCTCCTCCAGCTCGTCGGCCGCCGCGGGAGGCGCGGAGGCCGTCACGTCCGCGCCCGCCCCCTGGTCCGGGTCCGCACCCCCGGCCGGACCCCGGTCCGCGCCCGCGTGCCCGCCGGGCAGGGGTGTGCCGGGGTGCTGCTCCGTCAGGTAGGTGGCGGTGTACTGCTCGGCGAGCAGTCGTTTGCGTACCTTGCCGTTCGGGGTGACGGGCAGCTCGGCCACGACGACGATGTCGGCCGGCACGTGCTCGCGCGGCAGCCGCCGGGCGCAGTGGTCGCGCAGATCCGCCGGGGTGGCCGGGCCCGACAGCACGACCGCGGCGGCGACGGCCCGGCCGAGCGCCGCGTGCGGCACCCCGAACACGGCCACCTCGGCGACGGCCGCGTGGGTCCGCAGCGCCGCCTCGACCGTGGCCGAGGCG
Source organism: Nonomuraea sp. 3-1Str (assembly GCF_031570565.1). Lineage (NCBI taxonomy): Bacteria > Bacillati > Actinomycetota > Actinomycetes > Streptosporangiales > Streptosporangiaceae > Nonomuraea > Nonomuraea sp. 3-1Str. The sequence goes on along the minus strand of NZ_JALHBK010000025.1, from coordinate 7,684 downwards.
ACGTTCAGGCCGCCGGAGACGATCACGTCGTCGGCGCGCTCCACGAAGTACACCGTCCCCCGCTCGTCCCGCCGGCACAGGTCACCGGTCGCGATCCAGCCGTCCGCCAGATACCGCGTACCCGCGCCGGAGCCACCCCCCACCGGCTCGACCTGCCCGTCCGCACCCTTTTCCAGGCCGAGTCCCCTTTCCTGGCCGAGTCCCCTTTCCTGGCCGAGTTCTTGTTGCTGGTCGAGGTAGCCCAGTGCCGGGCCGGTGTGGCGCAGCCACAGCTCTCCCACCTCCCCCGGAGCGACGTCCCGGCCCGCGCGGTCCACCAGGCGCGCGTCCGGGCCCAGCTCGCCCAGCGCGGGCGGCCGGTCCGGCAGGCAACGGTGCTGCAGTCCGGCGCCGCCCTCGGCCACCGTGTAGACATTGAAGATCTCCGCCGCCGGGAACACCTCGGCGAGGCCCGCGACGGTGGGCTGGTCGAGCGGGGCCGACGACGACACCACCGAACGGACCCGGGACGGCGCGCAGCCCTGCCCGCGCAGCGCGGCCACCGCGAGCCGCGCCGTGGTCGGCACCAGGCTGAGCGCGGTCACCCGGTGCTGCTCGATCAGCGCGGCCAGCCGCTCGGGCGCGAACGGCTGGCCGAGGACGACGTGCACGCCGTTCAGCAGGCAGCTCTTCAGCACGGACTGCGCCGCGTTCGTGCCGATCGCGACGGCGGTGAACAGGGCGTTGACCTGCGGTGGCGCGACGTCCTCGTCCGGCGGCCAGTCGTCGGTGAGTGAGGCGTGGACGCTGAGCACGGCCTTGGCCGCGCCGGTGGTGCCCGAGGTGAGGATCACCGCGGCGGGGTCTTCGCCCGTGCGGACCACCTCACCGGCGTTCGCCGGCGGACCCGGCGCGGCCGGACGCGACGCGGCCGGTCCCGCGGCCGGCAACCCACCGGCCGCCAGCGCACCGGCCAGCAGCTCACCGGCTCGCAGCCGCCGGCCCCCGAACGCCTCCTTCGACTGGTGTCCGCCCCGCCCGTCCCCGGTGACGAGGGCGGCCGCGTCCACCCGGGCGGCGATCGCCGGCAACTGCCCCTCGGGGACGGGAGCGCGCACCGGGACGGCCACCCCGCCGGCCGCCAGCACGCCCATGAAGCAGCAGGCGAAGGAGAGCCAGTCGCGGTCCTCGAAGGCGAGCACCACCCGCTCCCCCGGCCGCACGCCGCCGGCGGCCAGCCCCGCCGCGACGCGCCGTGCGCCCGAGTGCCAGCTCAGATAATCGAGCGTGCCCACCCCGTCGACGGTGAAGGCCGGCGCCGCCGGATGGACGGCCGCTCGCCGGGCGAGGATGTCGTGCAGCAACACGGGCGACGGCGATGACACGGGCAACGGCGATTCCTCCCCGGCGAAGGCGCACAAGGCATCTTCGCCACCATACGCACCGCCGGCCCACATGATCAGTCCGCTCAATGCGGACATGTGTTCATCGTTGACGCCGTTACCGCCATTTCCAAGAATCGTGCCGGAATTCGCACCCGATTGGAGGTACGAGATGGGGCACAGCGACTTACCTCGTGACAGCTGTGGTGGCGTTCGCCGGTGCGGGGGCAATCTCCTCGTCGCCAACGCCGTACAGCCGAGCGAGACGGCCGTCCGCCGTAACGTCCGGGCCGTCTCCGAGTTCTGGGCCACGTTCCGGGCGTCCCGGAAGATGCTGAACAAGAAGCGGTAACCACTCCTTGCGATCAGAACTCAGCACCTCTGGAGGGGTTTCGGACATCCTGTCCGAGCCCCTCTTCTCACGTACCGGGGACGGCTCGCGCACCGGGGACGGCGCGCTCGACCGTGACCCGCTGCGCCTGGCCGGGCCCGGGAAGAGGTTCTCGCTGGAGCGGCTGGCGCTGCTGCTGCACGGTCTGCCGTTCGAGGCGGAGTTCCCGCCCGAGTGCCCGTGGGAGGGCGTGGTACGGCACCGCCCGCCCCTCGCCCTGCCTCCGCTCGGCTCGTCCGACGAGTCGGCGCTGGAGGAGGAGTTCGGGGCGGCCGTCGCGCGATGCCTGGGCGACGCGGAGTCCGCCGTGGTGCTGCTGTCGGGCGGCATGGACTCGTGGGCGGTCTTCGTGCACGCCCTGCGGCAGGCCGAGCGGGAGGGACGCCGGCTCAGCGCGGTCGTGTGGAACCTGCGCGACCAGTTCGGCAGGGCCACCGCCGGCATGGTCCATCGGCAGCTCCAGGCCCTCGGCATCTCCTGTGACCTGCACGTCCTGCCCGCCGAGTGGCGGGAGCTGCCCGAGCCGGCGTGGTCGCCGCTGGGCCCCCGGCACGACTACTACACGCGGCTGCACCAGGCCACCGTGGACCACGCCGCCGCCCTCGGGGCGACCGTCCTGCTCAGCGGCCAGGGCGGCGACGAGGTGCTCGGCGCCTGGAACCACCTGTCCGCCCCTCTGGCGCGCGGACGCAGGTGGCGTGACCTGCGCCGTTACCTGGCGGCGTTCGGCCGGGGCGACTCCCTGGTGGAGGTGGCGGGCGAGGCGGCGGCGCTGGCGGCGCGGCGGCTGCCCCCGCAGACGTCCTTCCAGTTGTACGTGGCGACCGCGCTGCACGAGGTGGTCGAGAGCGGGCGCCCCTCGGTGCTGACCGCCGCCTATGAGGAGTCGGTCGGGAACTGGACCGCGGGCTGGCTGGCCGACAGGTTCGAGTCGTTCCGGGCGGCGGGCGGCGACTGGGCGACGGCCAGCCTGTACGACTCGATCTTCCCGTGGGCGTACGACGCGCATCCGCTCGGCGCGCCCATCCAGCAGCGCTCCCCGTTCGTCGACGAGGGGTTCGTCAGGTACGCCTTCGGGCTGCCTCCCGCCGCCCGGTTCCGGGCCGAGGGGCCGTACCCGTACCAGTGGTACAAGGCGCTGCACCTGCGGCTGCTGCCCGCCGCGCTGCGGCCGCTGCTGCCGGAGTACAAGCAGAGCTACTCGGACGCCTTCCGGCGCTACGTGCTCGACGTGCTGCCCGAGGGGCCGCTGCTGGTCGAGGAGCTGGGACTGATCCAGCCCATGGACCGGCTCGACCTGGAGCGGCTCCATCCGCGGCTGCCCATCGTGGTGCGCAACGTGGAGCGGTGGGTGGCGGGTGCGCTGGAGGCCGGCGCCGAGCCGGTGGCCGCCCGCTAGCATGCGCGGCGCGGAACGCAGGTGGTTCGGCGCGGAGCCGGCCGTCCACCTCGCCCTGTCGCCCGACGGCCGGGCGGTGAGCTGGCAGAGCGAGCGAGAGCCGGGGCTGTTCGTCTGGCGGCCCGAGGAGGGCGTGCGCAGGCTCCCGCTCGGCCGCGCCCCGATCGTGGACCACGCCTGGTGGCCCGAGGGCGGCGCCGTCCTGGCGGTCGTGGGCGGCGATACTCAACGGGCCGTCGTGTACGACGAGGCCACGGGCCGGACCACGGACGTCACGCCGGAGGGTCTCGCGCAGATCCACGTCGTGGACCGCGACCAGCCGCGGCTGCGGAGCCTGCTGCTGGGGGGCGCCGACGTGGAGGGGCGGCGGGCGTGGCACCTCCTGGCGGCGCCCTCCGTCCCGGCTCGTCGCGTGCAGGTGGACGCCGGAACGGGCCGCCTGTTCAGCGACCCCGGCGACCGGCTGTGCGCCGCCACCACCCGCGCCACCGACGGCTCCCTCGTCGTGCACGCGCCGGCCCGGACGGAGGAGGGCCTGATGGCGGCGGGGGCGGACGGCCGGTGGGAGGTGTGGCGGTCCGGGCCGCCCGGCTCGCTGGTCACCCACCCGGTCGACGTCACGGCGGACGGCCACGGTCTCTACCTGTCCGGACCCTGCCGCGGCGGCTTCCTCGGCGTGCGGCTGCTGGACCTCCGTACCGGGAAGGTGCGCACCGTGCTGGACGACGGCGAGCACGACCTGGACGTCGTCCTGCACCCGGTGACGCGGCTCCCCCAGCTCGCGCTCGTGTCCGGGGCCCGCCAGGAGCACCGTGCGCTCGCCCCGGACCTGGCCGCCGACCTGGGCGATCTCGGCGCGCGTCACCCGGGCGAGCTCCAGCTCGCCGGCCTGACCCGGGACAACATCACCTGGCTGGTACGGATCGACGACGGCGAGACCCCGCCCCGCCACCTCCTCTGGAACCGCGCCGCGAACACCGCCCTCCCGGTCCCCGTGGAGCTGGGTGCTCCCGGCCCGGCACGCCGCGCGGCGACCCACCTCCTCTCCGCGGCGGCCCGGCTCGGTCCCGGCGCGGCCAGGCGGGTGACGTCCGGTGTCAGGGTCGCGCCCACGCTCACGGTCGCCATCCCGGCGCGCGACGGCCTGACGCTCGACGGCTACCTGGTCACCCCGGCCGGCGGAGCCGCACCGCCGTACCCGACCGTGCTGCTCGTGCACGGCGGCCCGTGGTCGCGCGACTCGTGGGGCCTGTCCCCCGAGGCGCAGTGGCTGGCCGAGCGCGGCTACGCGTCCCTGCGCGTCAACTTCCGCGGCTCCGAGGGGTACGGCACCCGCTTCCTGGATCTGGGCCGCGGGGAGTGGGGCGGCGCGATGCAGGACGACCTGGAGGACGCGCTGCGGTGGGCGGTCGCCGAGGGGCACACCGACCCGGACCGGGTGGCCGTCATGGGGCAGTCGTACGGCGGGTACGCGGCGCTCATGGCCGCGACCGCCCGGCCGAAGGCGTTCGCCCTGGCCGTGGCCGTGTGCGCGCCCACCGACCTGGTGGCGTTCGTCCGGCATGTGCGGGAGTCGTCACACCACGAGCGCGCGCACTTCCTGCACCGTATCGGCGACCCCGACGAGGACGCCGAGCTGCTGCGCGCCCGCTCGCCCCTCACCCACGCCGCCGCCTGCCACACGCCGGTGCTGCTGGTGCACGGCGGGGACGACCCGCTGGTCCCCTCGACGCACGCCACCACCATGGCCGCCGCGCTCGCCGGGCACGGCCACCCCCACCACTGCCTGGTGCTCTCCGGCGAGGGCCACGGCATCACCCGCCCCGCCAACCGGATCCGGCTCGCCCGGGTGGTGGGGCGCCAGCTCGCCTTCCACCTTCGAAAGAGGCGCACGTGACCAGCCCCCCGCACCCGGACGCCATCCCCGGGCACATCCCCGCCCAGCAACGCTCCTCCATCCCGGAGCGCGCCTCCACCACCGCCCCGGAGCAGACCTCCCCTCCGCAGCAGACCGCCGCCCCGGAACCCGCTCCCGCCCCCTCCTTCCGTTACGCCGCCACCTCCGACCGGCTCGCCCCGTTCGTCACCCACCCGGTCTACCGGGAGGCCGGCTCCGAAGGCACCGCGGCCCCGTCGGCCGCCGGCGGGGAGACCGGCTCCGGGCGTGCCGGTGGCCCGCCCGCCTCCGGGGGCGCCTACTCCCTGGCCGCGCTGGCCACCTGGTTCACCTGGCCGGGGCTGAGCACCGACCTGTTCCCGGCCTCGCCGTGGGCGGGGCTGGAACGGGTCCGGCACGCTCCGCCCCGGCCGCGCGGCCACGCCCGCCCGGACGAGCTGCGCGACCGGCTCGAAGCCGCGATCGAACGGGCCATCGGCGACCGGGAGCACGTCGCCGTCGCCACCTCGGGCGGGCTCGACTCCGCCGCCCTCCTCGCCGTCACCGCCCGGGTCTGCCGCCGTACCGACCGGCGCCTGCTGACCGTCACCATGGACATCCCCGACGACCGTGGCCGCCGCCCCAAGGTCGTGGTGGACCGGCTGCTGGAGTTCCTGGGGCTGCGCTGCCCGCACCTGCGGGTGGACCCCGCCCCCCGGCGCTGGCCGGAGCCGGACTGGTGCGCGCACGGCCCGCGCTTCGACGGCTTCCCCCGGCTGCACCGCGGCATGGCCGAGCTGGCCGCGGAGGCCGGAGCGCAGGTACTCCTCCACGGCAGCGGCGCCGACCAACTGCTGGAGGCGCCCGGCTACATGGCGGCGCGGCTGCTCCGCCCCGGCTCCTTCGGTGACCTGACCGCCTACCTGCGGGACGCCTCCGCGGGTGGCGGGCCGCCCGTGCGGGAGCTGACGGCGCTGCTGGCCGGGCGGCTCAACCGCAGGGTCTCCTCCGCGCTCTACTGGCCGACCGCCTGGCCGCGCCGTCTGCAGGAGCACGGCTCCGCGCTGCTGTCGGAGGAGGTCCACGCGCAGGCGTGCGCGTGGGAGGACGACTACCGGCGGGAGTCGGCGAGGGTCGCCGCCGAGGCGGGCGCGTCGTGGGCGGAGGCGCTGATGATCCACCGGACGTTCCCGTACGACGTCATGGTGCCCGCCACCGAGCTGCCCGAGGCCGCGCCGTACTACGACCCCGCCTTCGCCGAGTACGCCTTCCACCTGCCGCAGGCAGCCCGCTACTCGGGGGCGTACGAGAACGAGTATCTGCGCAGGAAACGGCTGGTCGCCGACCTGCTCCCGGACGGGATCGGGGCGGTGCTGCCGCCCTACCGGCAGCGCGGCTCGCAGTCGTACGCCCGCTACTGGCGGCTGGCGCGGGTGGAGCCGTCGCTGGCCGTCGAGCGTGGGCTGCTGCGGCCGGACTGGCGGACGCGGTGCAGGGACACGTTCGAGATCGCGACGGCCAGCGCGGTGGAGCTGTGGCTCCGGGGCGCGGAGGACCGCGGGGCCCGCGGTTCGGCCGGGGGTACGGCATGAGCGGGCGGGTCCCCGGCTCGCCCGGGTACGGCTCGCTGGACTCGGACGGCGGCCGCCACGACGAGGCCCCGCGACGGATCGACGCGGACGCGCTCGCCTTGTACCTGTCGCGCCCGTCGCTGGCGCTGGGACTGTATCCGGCGTCTCCCTGGGCGGACATCGCCGCCTCCGACGCCCCGGGCGGCCCGTACGACGCGACCGGGGGACGCCCGGCGGGCGCGCGGGACGTGGGGAAACGGCTCGGCGTGTCGGAGCGGGGCGCGGCCGATCCGCGGGAGCCGGCCGATCCGCGGGAGCTGGGGGAACGACTGGGGGACGCCGTGCGGCAGGCCGTCGGGGCGCACCGGACGGTGGCCGTCCTGCACGACGGGAGCCTGGGCGCGACGGCGCTGCTGGCGGCGGCGGACGCGGTGGGACGGGAGCTCGGCGTGGAGGTGACCGTCGTGATCGCCGACCACCCGGGCCCGGACGGCGCGAGCGCGGCCGTACCCACGCAACGGGTTCTCGCGGCGCTCGACGGCCGCCACCGCTTCCTGCTCGCCGAGATCGACCGGCTGCCCGGCCCCGACAACGGCCCCGAGTTCCGAGCCGCAAGCGACGGGCGGTCCGGGCCTGGGAGCGGCCCCGTGTTCCGAGCCGCAAGTGACGGGGGGTCCGGGCCTGGAAGCGGCTCAGCACCCGAGAGCGGCCCGCCCATCGGGGCCGGGAGCGGCCCGAGGTCTCTGGAGGACGGGGAGCGGGGGTCCGGCGGGCATGGCGCCGTGTGGAATCCCGTCGCCCCGGATCTGGCGCGAACGGCGTTGGTGCGGGCGGCCGAGGTCCGGGCCGCCCGGCTCGGCGCGACGCTGATCCTCACCGCCGACGGCTGCGAGGAGCTCCTCCAGGCGGGCCCCGTAGCGCTGCCGTCCGGCCTGGCCGGGCTGACGGCCGTCCGCCGGGGGCTCGCGGACCGATGGCGCGGGGAGGGGGTTCGATCACCGCTGCGGGGTCGTCGAGCCACTGCCGGTAGAGCTCGACGCAGGCGAGCAGAGCCCGACCGGCGTCGTGCCGGTCGTAACCGCAGAG